>NZ_JBMPPK010000008.1:0-273388 GCF_049339405.1 Undibacterium sp. Tian12W | reverse complement strand
AAACTTTGATACTCTTTCATCTTGAAACTCCTTCTTTTGGTAGAGATAGAAGTTTCAAACCGACCGCCGTATAGGTCAAACCTTGAGGAGTCCCCCGGCAGAGCCGGGGGATTACCTTATTTATTTAAACCAACGAAACGCAATTCAAGGGAATTCATTGGACCTCTCAATACAAGATAGTTTCGGAAATTCTACCTATATTGAGGATGTTTGCAAATAGATAATTTTGAGTATATTGAGGTTATAAGAGAGCGTGGTTAAGGGGGAGATTTGCTACCGCACCTATATGCACCAAAGATACGATTACCCCTTTATCGCCTGCCTTACCTGTTTGCGGCAACAAATGACGTTGTATATTTAATATTATAAATGCAATTCAGATCAAATTAGCAGAATCAAAACTAGCTGGATTGGCCCCGCGAAATGCTTTACCAAGCACTGTTACTTAACTACGGCTTAACTGCTAATTTCGCAATAATGGAAAAGTAGTTGACATAGCCTCAAAGGTAGCGCTACCATTAATTCCATGTTTGGTAGCGCTACCATTGGTTTAAGCGACTACCTGGACAATAAATGAACTCATGAGACCTGGGATGGAAATGCCAACTATGTGTACGCACAAAGAAATCGCAGCCCATACCCGTACGACCATTCACATCAGGTATGGTCTGCACCAGCAAGGAGTTGCCGTCGTACTTGCACTATTGTTTTCGGCGCTTGCAGTTACTGTGGTCAGCGGGATGTTCTGGCCACAACATATTCAGTTCAAGTCGCTTGAAAATCAACTCGAACAACAACGGATGCGTGCGTTGCAAAGAGATGTGCTGGACAAGACCCGCCAGATATTAAGGCTGGATGCGATGGAAAATGATGGCGTCACCAGCCTGGATGGGGCTTGGGCTAAATCTGACGCCACAATAAAGTTAGATGAATTATTACAGCAGGCAGAATCTAGCATTGCCGCACTGACCATCCGGGTTGTGGATGCTCAATCCCGCTACAACCTTATGAATCTGGCGACTGGTGGCAAGATCAATGAGGGCCAGGTGAGCAATTACCGGCGATTGCTTCAGATATTGAAAATAGATACCGCCCTGGCGGAACTGACAGCAACTGCTATCGCCGCTACCCAATCGACGGGGACAGCAGGTGAAAATATATTCGCCCTCGTTCACATTGATGATCTCGTCACTATCCCCGGATATACCTCTCAGATACTGTCCAGGCTCAGGGAGTTTGTCGTGCTGTTGCCTGAACCTACTGCCTTGAATGTCAATACAGCCTCGTTAGTGTTGCTATTCGCCGTTACCGGATCACAGCAAAACACGATGATGCTGTCACAAGCGCGGCAGCAGCAGGTAATACGCAAGCGCGCCGAAATAACGCAACGATCGCAACAACCCCAACAACCCCAACAACCCCAACAACCCCAACAACCCCAACAACCCCAACAACCCCAACAACCCCAACAATCGGACGAAGCATTGCTGGTGAAGGACACTTTCCTGGATGTAAAAAGTGACTATTTTCTAGTGGAACAGCAGATCAGGCTGGGTCGCATGAGCTTGTCTTCAGAAGCCCTTATCCGGCGCAAGACAGGGGGGCGTTTTCCTGACACCCAGGCGCGCGATGACGTTTTACCTACCGCTGTTATCTGGATGCGTAAAAGCTGAGGCGAATTGATTTCAACACTCACGACCAGTCAGCTTTGCTCTGGTGCCAGCGGCGTACGCGGGCCACCGCCGATATTTGCCGTGGAATACCCCATGCATCAAATTCGTGCATTATCAAATTCAATCAGCATAAAAAAATGGAGACAACAATGATTAAGACAAGAAACTCGAATCCCGCAAAAGTTAAACTGCTTATAGCCGGATTGCTGCTGGGGCTTACCTTCTGCCATCAGGCGCAGGCAGCATCCGCCTCGGCCAACCCTGCCGATGCAAGCAACAAGCACATTTATGTAGATCAGTATGATCTCTCTACAAATCTGTGGGGTATCAGCGGGGCAGGTACGAACTGGTCTGAAACCATCTTTACCAATTCAACCAGTACCATGGACGGGGCGGGTTATAAATGGACGGGATTTGGCGGTGATACAAGTACAGTCAAGTCATACCCAAGCATACGCCGGGGTGCCAGCAATAGTCAGAATAATCCGGCCACGTCTGGCTTGCCTTATCAGTTCGGCGCCAATACAAAAAACGTCGATGTGCTATGGAGCTTTGCCACAGCGGGCTACGATGGAACGGGCAATATTGTTGGCACCTACAACCATGCCATCGACGTCTTCTTCCATTCATCCAACATCTGGAATACGAGTTACCTCAAAGGAGAAATCATGGTCATACCTGACTCCTCTGCTAACTCGCAGACCGCAGGCTGGGGTGTTAAAGACGCTGCCAGCTTTGTGCTTGATGGCGAAACCTGGGATGTCTGGCAAGCGACCATGACGTCCAACGGCAATAGCTGGCCTGTCATGCAATTCCGAAAACGGGTGAATGCCCGTTACTTCAATAAAAACCTGAAATATTTTTTTGCAGAAGCAGCGCGAAGGAGGGTCGATGTATTCAAGAGCGCCTACTATGTGATGATGGTAGAGGCAGGAACTGAAGTGAAATCTGGTTCAGGGCACTTCTATAATAAAAATTACCAGGTGAGCGTGTACTGAAAAAACGCTAAAGCATCTGACCAGGCAGCAGGTTTTCCTGCAACCAGACTAAGCGCTTCATGTCGTTGTACACGGCATGAAGCGCTGCAACTACACGACTCCACAGGCTCTTGGTAACAACAAAGCGTTGTTGAAAACCATCATTTTTGTTTAGTAAACTAACTAAACTAAAAGTCGCATTCAGACATTGATTGACCGATTTTTCAAGACAAAGCTACCATCAGATACCGTTTTTACAGCAATTTCTTAAATTTGTTTAGCAGATTATGATGACTTTGTTTTTTTCTCTATCAGCATGGGCATAACCATACGCGACCTGGCCGAAGCCACTGGTTTTTCAGTGGGCACGATTTCCCGTGCGCTCAAAAACCAGACTGGTTTGACAGAAACCACGCGCGCCCTGGTTTTTAATGCTGCGCAAGAAATGGGTTACGACCTGTCAAAGTTAAAGCATGGGCGCATTCGACGTATCGCTTTTCTGTTGCACAGGCAGCACAATAATTTGTCGAGCAGCCCATTTTATTCCATCGTTTTGCACGGGGCAGAAGCTGCCTGCAGGCGAGCCGGCATTGCATTGTCATTTGTCGCCGTGGGCCCGGCTGAGCCAGTGATGGAGCAAATCAGGGTGCATCAGCCGGATGCGATTGTGTGTGCGGGTTTTTTCGAAGCAGAATTATTGCAGGCGATACGCACTTCAGGAAAACCCTTGGTGCTGATTGATATGCATCTGGCCGGTTATACCTCAATTAACCCGAATAATCGTCTGGGCGGTTATTTAGCTACGCAACATTTGATCAACACCGGACGCAAACGCATAGCCATGTTAAGCGGCCCGCATGCGCATTACAGCATACAAGAACGTGTTCATGGTTTTCGCAAGGCCTTGTTTGACGCAAAAATGCTGGCTAATCCAGAATATGAAATTGCGATTCCGCATCAGGCTGAAGAAGAAAAAATAGTCAGGCAGGCAGTGACAGATTTGTTGTCCATGTCTGAGCCACCAGATGCTCTTTTTTGCTACAACGATAATACTGCCCTGACTGCGATGACTGCTTGTCTGGATATGGGATTGAAGGTCCCTGAAGATATCGCCATTGTTGGTTTTGACGATATCCGGGCAGCAGCGAGAGCCCACCCAACTTTAAGCAGTATTGCCGTAGATAAGGAAGGACTGGGCGCAGAAGGCGTGGCTATGCTACTGCGCAATGCACAACCAGAGAGCCTGGAGACCACACTTGCAGTGCAATTGATTGTACGGGGCAGCAGTGTGCAATCTGTTTGAAGATTGAAACTCATCGGACTAAGTCATTAACGCCATATAATTTTTGGAAAAATCATGCGTCGTTCTACCATTTTATTTGCTTCGATTACGTTAATTTGTGTGCCACAACTTTATGCAAAGGCAGGTACTGATCTTGCGGCAGAGGTCAATCCGTTGATAGGGACGACAAATCTGGGCAATACTTTTCCAGGGGCAGTTATGCCTTTTGGTATGTTCAGCTTTAGCCCAGAGACCAGTAGAGGCGAAAAAAACAAGGCAGCGGCTCCGGGGGGCTACTTATACGAAGCCAGAAAAATACGTGGCTTCAGTCTGACGCATTTATCAGGTACAGGTTGTCGTGGTGCCAGTGGTGACATACCTTTCATGCCAGTGACGACAGAGCTCAGTACTTCACCCTCGCTGGACAGCAAGGACGAGCATTATGCCAGTCGCTATTCCCATTTAAATGAAACCGTGCAACCTGGTTACTACAAAGTGCGCATGGAAAATGGCGTACAAAGTGAATTAAGTGCCAGCCTGCGTGCAGGTATTGCGCGCTTTGTCTATCCTTCACAGGGTAAGGCAGCGATTTTGATACGCAATTCTGATTCGCAGTTAGGCAGTTTTGCGGCTAATTTAAAAATTGACACTGCGACGAATACCGTCAGCGGTTCGGTCAGCAGCGGTAACTTTTGCGGATATCTGCACCCTGTGACACGCAGGCCTTATTACACAATTCATTTCGTCGCCCGCTTTAACCAGAAATTCGCGGCAACCGCAACCTGGCAAAACGAGAAAATCATTCCCAATGGTATAGCCGCAGAAGGTGCGACAGAGCTGGATGACAAAGGCTTCCCGCAACTCAACAAAGGTTCCGGTGCCTGGATAGATTTTGGTAATGCCAGAAATGTTGAAGCACGGATTGGTATTTCTTATGTCAGCGTAGCAAATGCCACAGAAAATCTGAATGCAGAAATATCTGCAGAAAAATCTCTGGAGACGGTTGTAAAAGAAACCCGCCAGGCCTGGAATCAGCAATTGGCTAAAATTGATGTGACTGGTGGAGACAAAGACCAGCGCACGATTTTCTATACTGCCTTGTATCACTCCTTGCTGCACCCTAATCTTTTTAGTGACATCAATGGTGAGTATGCAGGTTTTGATCAAAAGACACATAAGGTAAAGGCTCCCCAATTGGCGCAATATGCCAATTTTTCAGGCTGGGATATCTACCGCTCACAAGTGCAATTGATCGCCCTGATCGAACCAAAAATCGCCAGTGATATAGCACAGTCTTTATTGAACCAGGCCCAGCAAAACAATGGTGTGTGGGACCGCTGGACGCATAATAATGGTGCCACTGGCGTCATGAACGGTGATCCTGCTACTGCGTCGGTTGCCAGCATGTACGCATTTGGTGCACGTGATTTTGATGTGGCTACGGCTTTTACCTCGCTCGCTAAAGCGGCGCGCACCCCGACCAAACTGGATTTGTCCAGGGATGGCTGTCCTGTCATGTGTGTAGGGCAAAGACCGGGATTGGATCAATGGATCAAATATGGCTATATGCCACAATCAGCGCCAGGCTGGGGCATGGTATCTGATGCACTGGAATATGCAAGTGCCGACTTTGCGCTGGCCTCATTCGCTGGAAAATTGGGCGATCAGGCTGCGAAGAAAGAATTTCTGGCCCGGGCGCAAAACTGGAAAAATCACTTCAATCCCGCCACTGGTTATCTGCAGGAACGCAAACAGGATGGCCAGTTCGTCGCCGCGTTTGACCCGGCCTCAGACGAGGGCATGGTAGAGGGAAGTGGTGCTCAGTATCTTTGGATGGTGCCATTCAATGCTGATGGCTTGATCAAGACCCTGGGCGGCGTTGAAAAATCCACGCAGCGGCTGGATAAATTTTTCAAAAGTGATTTTGGCGCATGGACACTGACTGTCTCTGGTGCACATCATTCGGAAATGGATAATGAACCCTCGATTGGCGCAGCCTGGCTATATTCTTATGCCGCACAACCCTGGAAAACCCAGGAAGTAGTACGCGAAGTGTTAGGGCAGCTTTGGCACAATCGCCCGGATGGCATACCTGGCAACGATGACCTGGGTCAGATGTCTGCATGGTATGTATGGGCAGCGATGGGCTTGTATCCACAATACCCAGGCCGGGCAGAATTACTGATTGCCAGCCCAACTTTCAAGAAAATCGTGGTTCAACGAAAACAAGGACCATTGACCATCAATACAGATCAGACTGGCACGCAATTTAAATACGTGCAAAGCCTGACCTTGAATGGCAAATCATTGACGAAATCCTGGCTCAATGAAAGTGCTTTGGACGGTAAGCTGAACCTGGATTTTAAACTTGGCAGGGAAGCCAATAAAAAATGGGCGATAAAACCAGGTGAGTTACCACCATCATTTGAATAAATTTAATTCAGGCAGTTGTTGTATTCGTCGCTTTAAAAGAATCCACTGAAAAGGTACATATGATGTTTCGTATTTGCGGGCTAATTTTCCTTGGCGCGGTCATCGCCAACAGTGTTGATGCTGCGCCAGCCAGTAGTTCACGTCCGGTTGATGCCGTCAATGTATTCATAGGCACCGGCGGTGATGGTCATACATTCCCTGGCGCGACACGTCCTTTTGGCATGGTGCAATTAAGTCCCGATACGCAGGTACGACATTTCCGCCAGAGTTATCCCTGGGCGGCTGGCTATCGTTATGAAGATGATTCCATACTTGGCTTCTCGCATACACATTTTTCAGGTACTGGCCATTCTGATCTGGGTGACGTATTGTTGATGCCCTATAGCGGCGACACCAAACTGGAGCCAGGCTATCCAGAACGCCCTTTCAGCGGTTATCGTTCACGTTTTAGCCACAAGGAAGAGCGTGCCGAGCCTGGCTATTATGCAGTCAAGTTGCTGGATCATGAGATTGATGTCGAATTGACGGCGAGTGATAGGGTAGGCATGCACCGCTATCGTTTTGCCAAAGGTGAGGCGGCCAAGTTAATCGTCGATTTGCGTAGCAGTATTTACGATTACAAAACAAAAAATCTTTGGTCCAGCATTCGCGTACGCAAGGACGGTATTATCACCGGCATGCGTGAAACCCGTGGCTGGGCGGCAGGTCGCCAGGTTTATTTTGCCATGCAATTTTCACGGCCATTATCGACGCGTGAAATCCATAACCGTGAAGATGCAGTCGAATACCGAGGCTTTGCCGGGCCGGGCAGCGGCCCGCAGGATAAAGCCAAAGTCGAAGGCAAGGCGCTGGTTGCCGCGCTGGATTTTGGTGTTCCCGACGACCAGACTCTGATGGTCAAAGTGGCGATTTCAGCTGTCAGTGAAGATGGCGCCATTGCAAACTTGGCTGAAATTCAGGATTGGGACTTTACAGCGCAGCGCGCCAAGTCGAAGCAGGCCTGGGACGATGCCCTGTCAGCAGTCAGTATTGAAGCAAAACCAGAGATGCGCACCAAGGCTTACACCGCCTTGTACCACAGCATGATGGGTCCCAGCCTGTTTATGGATGTGGATGGCCGTTACCGTGGGCCGGATAATCAGGTCCATCAGGCCGATGGCTTCCGTTTTCATTCCACCTTTTCCTTATGGGACACTTACCGTGCTCTCCATCCTTTATTGACCTTGATACAGCCAGCCCAGCGCAATGCTGATTTTGTGCGCTCGTTGCTGGCATCCCAGCAATATAGTCCTGAGGGCATACTGCCGGTATGGCAATTCCATGGCCTGGAAACCTGGTGCATGATAGGCTATCACGCGGTACCCGTGATAGCTGATGCCTACATGAAGGGTATTCCAGGTTTTGATGCAGATAGCGCATTGAATGCAATGATGGCCAGCGCTGAATATGGCCCTTATGGCGGCTTAAAGCATTATATGAAACTGGGTTATGTGCCAACCGATCTGGAACCAGAAGCCGCATCCAAAACCGTAGAATATGCTTTTGATGACTGGACAATCGCGCGTATGGCCGAGAAGATGGGCAAGGCTGATATCGCGAAAAAATATTATGCCCGTGCCCAGAATTTCCGCAATGTGTTTGATACCAAGACCGGCTTTATCCGTGCGCGTAAATCGAATGGTGAATTCCGTGTCCCTTTTGACCCGACCGTATCCAATTTTGGCAGTGATTATACCGAAGGCAGTGCATGGCAATATTCATGGTATATGCCGCATGATAATGCCGGCCTGATCAGCATGCTGGGAGGTGATGCTGCTGCCATCTCGAAAATTGATCAGGTATTCGATGCAAAAGTGGATCACAAAGTCTATGCGCACATGGAAGATATTTCCGGCCTGATAGGGCATTACGCTCATGGTAATGAACCTTCACATCATGTCGCTTATTTATATAATTACTTCGGCGCCCCATGGAAAACGCAGCAACGCTTGCAGCAAATCATGCAAAGCCAGTATCAGGCCAAACCTGATGGATTGTCTGGCAATGATGATCTTGGCCAGATGTCTGCCTGGTTTGTTTTCACAAGTCTTGGTTTTTACCCGGTTGCTCCCGGTAGTAATGAATACATACTTGGTCGCCCGTTTCTGGATAAAACGACACTGCAATTACCGAATGGCAAACAGTTCACCATACGCGCCCAGAATCTGAGTGATGCTCACCCTTATGTGGCAAGCGTCAGTTTGAATGGGAAAGTGCTGGATCAAAACTATCTGCGTCATGAACAAATCATGGCAGGTGGCGAGCTGGTGTTTGTCATGCAGGCTGAGCCAAACAAGAAGTGGGGCAATCTCAAGGATGCGCGACCCTATACACAAACACCATATCAATGAGGCCGATGATGAATAAATCAGCACACACGTATTGGGGACAATTCATACCACTGGTGACGGTATTCTTTTTCTGGGGCTTTGTCGCAGCCAGCAATGATATTTTAATCCCTGTGTTCAAGGCAGCGTTCCATCTGTCGCAAACACAAAGCCAGTTTGTATCGCTTGCTTTTTATGTTGCCTATACGGTTGGCTCCTTGCTATACCTGCTGGTTTCTGCCGTGCTTAAACAGGATCTGATACAGAAGATAGGTTACAAAAACGGATTGGCACTAGGGCTTTGCATATCTGCGCTGGGTACTTTGTTATTTTATCCGGCAGCTAATTCAAGTTCGTTTGCATTAATGCTATCTGGTCTGTTTATCGTGGGCCTGGGGTTTTCATTGCAGCAAACGGCGGCTAATCCACTGGCGATTGCCTTGGGTTCGCGCGAAACCGGCTCACAACGACTGACCCTTGCTGGTGGGATTAATAATTTTGGTACCACCATAGGCCCGTTGATAGTGAGCTTTGCCATATTTGGTACACCATCTTCAAACAATACGGTCGCCAGTATAGAAAGCGTCAAAATACCTTACCTGGTTTTGGGGCTGGTATTTTTCCTGGTTGCTGTTTTCCTCAAATTTTCATCTTTGCCTGACCGCCCGGCACTGGAAGAAGAAGCGCAAGACAGCCATACACATGGCCCTAGCTCTGCATTGCAGTTCCCGCAATTGGTCTTGGGCATGCTTGCGATTTTTGTCTATGTGGGTGTCGAGGTATCCACTGCCAGTAATCTACCTGCCTATATGGAACTGACTCAGGGCTATCTGACCAAGGATATCGCACCATTCATTTCGCTGTATTGGGGCAGTTTAATGATAGGCCGCTGGACGGGCGCGGTCGAGGCTTTTCAGTTGAGTGACGGCGCAGCAAAGCTGGCGAAATTTCTTGCCCCGTATCTGGCCTTCAGCGTGTTTCTTGCTGTGAACGCGATAGCGCAACATGAGTTAAACCGTTTTTATGTATATGGTGCTGTTGTCCTGGTGTTGATTTTTGCTGACCTTGCCAGCAAGGGAAATCCTGCAAACATGCTGGGCATTTTCTCTGCACTGGGTATTTCTGCTTTGATACTTGGTATGTGCACCAGCGGCATGGTAAGCATTTATGCATTCACCAGCATAGGTTTGTTTTGTAGCACTTTGTGGCCTTGCATTTTCTCTTTGGCTATCAGCGGTCTCGGCAAGCATACGGGGCAGGGTAGCAATTTCCTGATCATGATGATCATGGGCGGCGGTGTTGTGAGCTGGCTGCAAGGCTTTGTTGCCGATAAAGTCGGTATACAAATGAGCTATATCGTCGGCGTAGGCTGTTTTTCTTATCTGGCTTTTTATTCCTGGAAGGTAAAAACCATCTTGGCCAGACAGGGAATAGATTTACAAAGAAAAGCAACTACCGCGCATTAATTACCCCAGCAACTCCAGATCATGACAATGACTTTTCCAGATTTTCGTGCTGCCAGTATCTTGACTGAGCACATAGCGCACACCATGCGTTTTTATCATCCACGCTGCATAGATATCAGCGGTGGCTTTTATCATTATTTTAAAGATGACGGCCAGGTTTATGATGCGACCTCGCGTCATTTGGTCAGCAGTACTCGTTTCATCTTTGATTATGCAATGGCCTACCGGCAGTTTTCTGATCCACGTTATTTGCAGATGGTGCAACACGGTGTCACATTCTTGCGCGAAGTGCACCGTGATGCCGTCAATGGCGGCTATGCCTGGCAACTGAGTTGGGACAATGGCAAGAAACATATCATTGACGATAATAATCATTGCTATGGCCTGGCCTTTGTTTTGCTCGCCTATTCCCACGCAGTAATGGCAGGCATGGATGAGGCACGTGCTTATATCGATGAAACCGTGGCTCTCATGGAAGAAAAGTTCTGGCTACCAGAATTTGAACTCTATGCAGACCAGGCCAGTGCGGACTGGACGCACCTCGACACTTATCGCGGTCAGAATGCCAATATGCATAGCTGTGAAGCGATGCTGGCAGCCTATCAGGCGACTGGTGAAGTCAAGCATCTGCATCGCGCGGAAGTGATAGCCAAATCCATCACCCAGCGACAAGCCTCTCAAGCCGGCGGCATGATATGGGAACATTACGATAATGCCTGGCAGATAGACTGGAAATACAATCTTGAGGACAAGGCAAATCTATTCCGTCCTTGGGGGTTTCAACCAGGGCATTTCACTGAATGGTCTAAACTTCTGGTACTGCTGGATGCAGAGGCTGCAAATTTACAAGGCGATTCAGCGTGGATTTTACCAGCAGCCGAGCGCCTGTTTGACATAGCACTGGATCTCGCCTGGGATCAGAAGTATGGTGGCATTTGCTATGGCTTTGCTCCAGATCACAGTATTTGCGATGGCGATAAATACTTTTGGGTGCAGGCTGAGTCAATCGCTGCTGCAGCTTGCCTGGCACAACGCACAGGTAAGCAAAAATACTGGGACTGGTACGACAAAATCTGGCAATACAGCTGGACGCATTTTGTTGATCACCAGTACGGTGCCTGGTACCGCATCCTGGATAACAGTAACCATAAAATCAGCGATGAAAAAAGCCCAGCCGGAAAGACTGATTACCATACCATGGGTGCATGTTATGAAGTGTTGAATGTATTGAAACTGGGCAAACATCATGACTGACTTTCCTCAATTTGTCTGTGCTGGTGAAGCTTTGACCGACATGCTGCGTACTGGCCCAAATGACTGGAAAAGCCTGGTCGGCGGCTCCACCTGGAATGTCGCCCGTAATCTGGCAAAACTAGGCTTGCGCACAGGTTTTGCCGGGGCTATCAGTGAAGATGTGTTTGGCGATGCATTGTATGCAGCCAATAAGCAGGCTGGCCTGGACATGCGTTTGCTACAACGCTTTCAAAAATCACCCTTGCTCGCGATTGTTGCTGAGACCGCGCCACCAAAGTACTTCTTCATTGGCGAAGACAGTGCTGATCTATATTTTGCACCTGCGGCTTTACCAGATGGATGGAACCGCGATTTGCAATGGGTACATTTTGGTGGCATCAGCTTGGCGCGCGAGCCATTGGCAACAACATTGATTTCATTGGCAAGGCAATGCAAAAAGGATGGGGTAAAGATCAGTTATGACCCCAATTTCCGTAATCTGATGGACGACAGATACGACGCTACTTTGCGCACAATGACGCAATTGGCTGACGTAATAAAAATATCTGATGATGATTTACGTGGGCTTTTTCGCCAGGAAAACGCCGACATGGCCTTGGCACAATTACGTGAATTCAATCCCGAAGCGGTTTATCTGTATACCCGAGGTGCAGCAGGAGCTTCTTTGCATCTAGGCGATCAGACCTGGCAAGCATTGCCACCCCAGATCAATGTCATCGACACGATAGGCGCTGGCGATGCCAGTATCGCGGGCTTGCTTTATAGCTTGCACAAGACACCAGAGAAAACCTGGCAAGAACACCTGGATTTCTCTGTCGCCAGCGGTGCAGCAGCATGTTTGGCGGCTGGTGCGCAAGCGCCTAGTCTTGAGCAAGTGTCGGCCCTGTACGAAAAAATCAAGAAAAATTAACCCGGAGAATTTTCTATGTTGAAGACCTTACGCATCAGTTGTGCCTTACTCTTTTTTACGCTTGGCAGTACCTTAGCTCATGCAGAAAACAGCATGACTGAAGCGCAATCGCAGCTCATGGCCAACAAGGTAAAGCGCGAAACCCAACATGCCTGGCAAGCATATAAGCAATTTGCCTGGGGTCATGACGCAGTAAAACCATTGAGCCGCACGCCACATGACTGGTATGGCACTTCACTGTTGATGACACCGGTGGATGCCTTGGATACTTTCCTGATCATGGGCTTGAAAAAAGAAGCAAAAGAAGCGCAAGACCTGATCGTCTCCAAGCTCAATTTTGACCAGGATATTTATGTACAGAATTTTGAAATCACGATTCGCTTGCTGGGTGGCCTGCTATCCGCTTACCAAATAACAAAAGACCAGCGTTTGCTGAATCTCGCAGAAGACCTGGGGCAGCGATTATTGCCGGTATTTGAAACACCTACAGGCTTGCCCTATACCCATGTGAATCTCAAGACCGGCCAAGTGCGTGGCAATGTCAGCAACCCGGCAGAGACAGGTACGCTGCTATTAGAATTTGGTATGCTGAGCAAACTCAGCAACAAGCCTATCTATTTCCAAAAGGCGAAAAAGGCATTGGTGGCAACCTATGAGCGCCGCTCGTCCATCGGCCTGGTTGGTGCGCGCATAAATGTAGAAACAGGGGAGTGGGCCGACCAGAACTCTCACATCGGTGGTGGTATCGACTCTTACTACGAGTACATCTATAAATGCTGGCGCTTGTTTGGCGATGCCGATTGCAAGGCCATGTGGGATACCAGTATAGACAGCGTTAACCGTTATCTCGGAGATGAGGTCGATAGCGGATTCTGGTACGGGCGTGCAAACATGCAAAGTGGGGCACGCACGGCAAGCCGCTATGGCGCACTTGATGCGTTCATGCCCGCGCTGCTGGTATTGAGTGGCGATGTGGAACGCGCTAAGCGATTACAGGATTCTGGTTTGAAGATGTGGCGAATACATGGTATTGAACCAGAGTCGCTTGACTATAAGACTATGACCGTCACTTCTGGCAGTTATCATTTGCGGCCAGAAATTATTGAGTCAGCCTATTACCTGTATCGCACTACTGGTGACGCAAAATACCGCCTCATGGGTAAGGAATTTTTTGAAGACTTCGTGAAATATTGCCGCAGCGAGTCTGGTTATGCAGCCTTGAAAGATGTGCGTAGCAAAGAAAAAGACGATTCCATGGAAAGCTTCTTGTTTGCCGAAACCTTCAAATATTATTACCTTTTGTTTGCGCCAAAATCTGCCCTGGATTTCGATAAAGTTACTTTTAATACTGAGGCGCACCCGTTACAGATAAAGTAAATTTTTCTGTGAATTTAAATTTGTAAAAGTATAAAAGGCTTGATGACTGCATTCTTGCTCTCGTTTTCACCAAGTTATGACGTCACATCAATTTTATACTTTTCAATTAATGGTCAGCATAAGGTTTATTAGGACTTACGCAAAACCGCCCCAAGTTTGCAGTCTACCGAACTTCCAAATTCGTCATACCCGCGCAGGCGGGTATCCATGCCTGATCGGCCCCATCGGTCTACGGTTGAACAACGATGGATTCCCGCTAAAAGCATGCGGGAATGACGGTTTGGGGTTCGCTGTATTTATTGTGCTCATTGAGATCTGTGCATGGCCGAAGCAAAAATCGTCGAGGCCAATTTTGCGTAAGTCCTATTTATATCCAGAACCAAAGCATGGAACGTAAAAACGCACATTAAAGTATAAAAATATAAACATGCCTCTTGCAAACATGAATGAGAATCATTATTATTTGTTTTTTGCATTTGTTTATGCCATTCTGGTCGCGCATAGCCAATTGCACTCCCTACAGGCATGTTTGAATGGTAAAAATGGAAAAGAAAATTAGACTCAACTCGATGAATTCGGGAGAAATACCGGGTCTGGCCGAACAGTTGCAGCGAGCAGGATTGCGCCCGACTGTTGGCCGCGTAGGAATGCTGGCGGCAATTATACAAATTGGCGAAGGCTACCATTATCCAGAAGACATTTTAAGGGAACTGTTAAGACAGGGCAGGTTAGGTAGTATCACAACAATTTACAGGGTACTCGCCGATCTGACGTCGATCAATTTTTTGCAGCGCTCTTTTGATGTAGAAGGTAAGGCCAAATACCGATTAGCTCATGCAAGCATCGCTGCCGAAGAAATATGTCTGGTCTGTGAGCAATCAGGGCGCAGTATCACTGTCCATGAAAGTGAACTCCGGGGGAAATTAGATCAGCTGGTGCGTCAGCATGGTATGGAAACATCATCATCACCTTTATTAATACGAGTCAATGCAGCAACAAAACTAGAAAATGCCGGGCATAAGTAGCAGCAATCCAGAATGACATCGGCATTTGTTATGTCTGTTCTGCCAGAGATGCCGGCAACATGGGGCTAGTAAATTTCAAAGCTTCCGGCGTAATATCCTGCCTCAATTTCTGCAGATCTGGAATAGTCCTGTATCTGAAAACAGGGTAGCCAGCGGCTATCAAGAAAGATTCTCGTATTGCATCTTCCTTTTCCCGTCCATTGTGGCTGGAGTCATCATATTCGACGATGGCAATTGCCCCAAATGCCCTGGTGCAGATAACGAAATCTGCATATTTTCTGCAGTATCTATTCCTGACTGCCTTATCATTCGTTTCAAGCAAAGCACTGAACGATACCTGCGCCAACACCACATAGTCAGGGAAGGCTTTCACCAGTTGCCCATACATAGGCTGCTCCCGCATGGAGAGCACCGGCCTTTTTCGTGTTGATATCCCAACAGCGCACAATGACGCAAACACTTCTGCAGTTCTGTACTTGTCTGGATTTTTTCTTTGTTTAAGTATTTGCCAGTAAGTAACGGCCATCGCCACAAATAGCAGCCCGATGATCAGGATCATCACCGCGTTGAAAAGTGACAAGGGTAGTGCTTCCAGGATTTGTTTGCTTGTGCCCGGCATAATATGAATTAAATATTTGGCAATATTTAATTATAAACAATTAACTTGCCGTAATGCGTGATTTTGGACTTGATACGTTGCCTTGTAGTGACAGGCTTGATTCGAATCTATGTTGCGAGAATGGATCAACCGCATCTACATAGCGCATCGCACTTTGTACGCTTTTCCAGCCCACGTACTCCATCAGCGTTTTTAAATCCCAGCCATTGCTGCTCGCCCAATTCGCAAATCCACGCCTGAGTGAGTGTGCCGAGTAATCATCTGCATTAATTACACCTGCATCTTCGAAGATGGTGCGTAGCAGAGGGATCAGGCTATCCATATGCAAGCCTTCATCTCCA
This sequence comes from Undibacterium sp. Tian12W, assembly GCF_049339405.1. NCBI lineage: Bacteria > Pseudomonadati > Pseudomonadota > Betaproteobacteria > Burkholderiales > Oxalobacteraceae > Undibacterium > Undibacterium sp. Tian12W. Next base: position 257,665 of record NZ_JBMPPK010000008.1, on the reverse strand, counting down.
ATATGCCCCCAGCGATTGATAGACCTGAATACTGGCCCTGATGTGAGTCCCGCTAATTCTTTCCAGGCCGTATAAGCGGCAACAGGGCAAAGCTGCTTTAGCGCAGGTGCTTTAAAAGTGCTCCCCTTATTTTGGCGATCACTTTTTGTATGCGGCAAGAACAAACTCATACCTTGGCCTGGAACGATATCTATGTATTCAATCTGTAGCCGCGTCAGTTCATCGCCACGAAACCCTCTCCAAAACCCAAGCAGCAATAAAGCACGGTTTCTGGTGTGCCTTAATTCTGCGGCAAGGTCGCCAGATGCGTTTGCAGCGGCAATTGCATTCTCCAGCCAACGGTCAACCGGAGCAAGCTGCTCAAGCTGGAACGGCTTGGCTTGTTTTTCCTGGGCAGGATTTTCTCGTTGTATGCCGCGAAGTATTTTTTTTATCAGCGGTGCTTTGGTTGGATCAGCAAAGCCCTGGTCTATATGCCACTGAGCTAATGCAGCAAGCCGCTGACGCAATGTATTCATCGCCAGTGATTCTGCATGATCAACCAGGTATTGAGCGATATTTTCGCTCGTCGCGGGCAAAAATCCACCCCATTCGATTTCGTAATGCCTGACCGCTGCCTGATAGGCAGCGCGCGTATTGTCGCGCGTGCCAGCGTGTAAGTAGTGATCGATTTTGCTCATAAGCCTGCCGATGCCGTTTTCGCCATAGTCCTTCCAAATTGGATGTGCAGTGGTTGTCGGGGTAATTTTAACGGATTTCCACCTTAACACTGGATAATATTGATTTATCCAGTGTTAATTAAGTAGATTTTATCTATAAATTAAAGTAATATTTTAGTATGTAATTACATGGTACGTAATACATTATGATATTTCATGGGAAAAGTCATGGCGAGAACTGGGTTATACAAGTCAGAAGTAGAAAAAGCGCGCAATACTCTGATAGCGCAGGGGCGCCATCCATCAGTCGATGCGGTAAGAATTGTCCTTGGCAACACCGGCTCCAAGACGACAATTCACAAATACCTCAAAGAGCTGGAAGAGGAGGGCGGCGGCAATGCAGGCAGCAAAGTCCCCATTAGTGAAGCCCTGCAAAACCTGGTGGCACAATTAGCCACTCAACTGGAATCTGAAGCAGATAATCGCATTGCGGAAATGGCAGCTCAATGCACTGAAAAGGATCATCTGCATGCAGCAGAAATTGCCGAGCTCAGAGCCAGCAATGCGCAGACAAAAGAAAAACTCGATCTGACAATTGCCGCAATCAAGCAAGAGATAGCATCACACGAGCAAACCAGGGAAGCCCTGCAAACCGAGTCCATGGCCCACCATACCCTGGCCCAGCAAGTCATTGATCTGCGGGAACGCCTGGCAGAAAATGAGGTTCACCGGCAGTCACTGGAAGAAAAGCACCAACATGCCCGCGATGCGCTTGAACACTATCGCATGTCCGTGAAAGAGCAACGTGATCAGGATATCCGGCGCCATGAGCAGCAGGTGCAGCAACTGCAGGCAGAGCAACGTCAGTTGCAGCAAAGCCTGATCAATAAACAGAATGAAATAACGCGACTCAACCAGGATGGTGCCCGCTGGGTGGCAGAAATAGCGCAAGCACAAAAAAACATCTATGAAGAGCAAACCAGTTACCGCAAACTCAATAGCCAAGTAGAAGCATTACGCGTAATCGAACAACGCGCCAAATTGCTGGAGCCACAACTGAATGAGAAGGACGTTTTAATCGAAGAATTAAAAACCCGCCTGACAGATTTTTCTTCCAGAAATACCGAGCATCAGCAACACCTGCGCCAAATAGAATTGGAGTTGAATGCCGCGAAAGCCAAGATCGATGCGCAGGAGATGATGATGGTGGAATTAAAAAACTTGCTCCGCGAAAGAATGAAGCCCGAAGACACAGAGCCTCATCTGGGCAAGTAAAAGTAGTGCAGCCTTGGATCCTCGCCTGTGCAAGGAAATTTTCTAGCCTGGCTGAGGGCAGGGTGGTAGTTACCAAAGCAGGTGCCGTAAGGTTCGACAGTCCCTCTCATTGACCTGAGGTACTGTTCAGTAGTAGCGCAAAGAAAGTCGCAACGTTGCAGAAACTCTTGGCTTGGATTGACGACAGTAAAGGGCAAGTCATGCTCAGGGGTGTTGCCTATGAAGTCTCCAGTTGTTCGACAACCGCGTCTCTACAGTAGGTGGCGCGGCCTCCAGGCAGTCCAGGACGTGCAATACCGAAACAGCGGCGTTTCTTTTGAGGCCAAGCCAAGTGTTAGAGGCGAGGTAGTCGATTTGAAGGTAAGGCAGCAGATCAGCGACTTTGTGACGACAACTACAGGTGTCAATAACAGTCCAACATTGAACAAGCGTGAAGTGGAAACCAGCCTGAGTTTGCAGGATGGCGATGTGATGATACTTGGTGGATTGAGCCAGGATAAGCAGACCGGTTCTCATTCCGGCCGGCCGCTTTTGCCAGCATTCCTGCACTCAAAAGGCGGTGAAAATACCAAGTCTGAAATAATGCTTGCATTACAATTGCAGGAAATATAATTTTATTGTTTGGTGTTAACGTCTGATCATCTATGCAATTTTCGACTTTCAATTGGTGCCCAAATGCGTAGTTTATTCTCTGGACTAATGTTTGCATTGACAATGTTAATGAATATAGCGAATGCAGGAGAAACAAAATGGCTTGCGCTAAATCGCGAGGAAGGTTGTGTTCCACTTACGGAAATGTATGAGCAGTTTCCTCAGTTAAGCGGCAACGTGACTCCAACTGAGATATTAAACGTGCTTAAGAAGTCGCATCCGCATGCAAGCAAAAAAACATTTCTTGATGTTATAACTGCAGAATATAGATCTAGTAATACTAAACCAACTACCGAAGATAGATTCATGCATAAATTGATTACACGTGACAACGCATATGTAATTTTTTTCAAAGAAGATAGTCCGGAAATCATTCTCTTTTCAGAGCAACTTTGCTCTGCGCTTATGAAAAGACCCTCAACAAATCGGTAAAGGCCCGTTACGAGCTTAGGTATGACTTTCTCTTTTATACCTTCTGGTGCAATTAACAGGTATCTCCCATAACAAGTTGCGGGGTATGGGTTCGCTTTAGATCCCATGAATGCTGCGGTTGCTAGTCGATCATGGTTGGCCGATATCATCTGCAATTTACCTGTCCCTGATGCAACGACATGCAGTCTGATAGTCAGGGTAGGGTGCGTGCTGAGTCGCCTTCTGTATTCAGTAGTAATGATGCGACTGCAATCGGTATGGTTGACGGTCGCAGGGTAACGATGTGGACAGGTGCGCTTACTGGAGAAAAGAAATGAAAGTGATTGCCTATGCAATGCTTGTGATCGGCCTGACTGTGCAGGCATCCCCGGTTAATCCGGTGACATAGGCAGATTCAACAGCGGCCAAGAAGTGCTGGTTCTCGGAGCGGTGTCCTATCCGTCCGGAGCTGGGCAAGACGTGCAGTACAGAAACAGCGGCGTAACATTTGAGGATAAGCCCAATATCAGAGATGAAGTTGTCGATTTGAAGGTGCGCCAGCAGATCAGCGACTTTGTGACGACGACTACAGGTGTGAATAACAGCCCGACATTGAACAAGCGTGAAGTTGAAACCAGCCTGAGCTTGCAAGATGGCGATGTCGTGGTACTCGGTGGACTCAGCCAGGACAAGCAAAGCGGCTCACATTCTGGCTTGTCGTTTTTGCCAGCGTTCCTGCAATCCAAAAGGTAGTGACAGCAAAAAAGTGAGATACTCTTAGTATTGCAATTACAAAAATTGTGAAAATTCTACTTAGTTATGTGAAACCTGTGCGTTGGGTGTAATACTTGATTGTTGGAGATTATGTTGAAAATAAGAGACCAGATTATAACGTCGGTTGTTGAGGCTGGTGGCCAGCTGAAAGTTAAGAGTGCGTTGAATCCTGTGCTATGGCTTTGTGCCATTATCACAGCTCCGGGAAGTTACTTTATGAGTAAGGACTGGCCTCTTTTTGCGCAAATCATTACCTTTTGTCCCGTAGTCACAGCAATGATTGGCTTTTTTTATCTTCTCTTCTTTGATCGAGATAAGTTGCAATCTGAAGACTTTCAGTTACGAAAAAGGACTCTTGAGATTGCTCAGGAGAAAGGTGATGATTTTCCTCAAATTGCAAATACTCTAACAATGATAAGTAATCCTACAGCTAAATTATTGGAAAGCAGAAGGCAAGAGGATACAGAATGAGAAAATCTTATGTCTTTCTTTACTCTGATGCTCTTGGCACATATGAAGAAGTAAAGAATTTTTTAGATACGTGTGACGATATTCAAAGTTGGAGGAATGATCTTCCGCACTCGTTTTTCTTTGTATCTAATGCTACTGCAGGACAGTTGGTAGTTAAGGTAGTTGAACATTTTGGCAATGAACATTTTTCTGGCCCTAAAGGCATGTTCTTGATCATGCCTTATGATTCTCTATCTACAAATGGATATCTTAGTAATAGATCATGGTCTCTTTTAAATGAAATGCAACTTCCTCCCAAAGAGATTACTTAGTTAAGTCTCTACATCACGTAGCATTATTCTATAAGGTTGCAGGGTATGGGGTCGCTTTAGATCCCATGATTGCTGTGGTGGCTGGTCGATCATAGTTAGCCGCGTCCGCAGTTTGATGTACGCCAACTGATGGCCATTGGACACTCAGGAACACGCGTACATGGCGTTTTAGCGATGCTCGCCGCAGAAAAGCATATCGGGAAATTGAGGTTGAAAAAAAACGCCTGATGTTGTCAGACGTTTCAAAAAGGGAGGTTCTGGATTACTTAGCTTGCTGCCGTTTGAAATGCAAACGGGGAAAAGATTGCCCGCATTGTCGCCGAAATTTTTGATGAAATCCATGCCTTCATTCTGGAAGCTATTTTACATAATATAAATTATGCGAAATTGAGGGCGCTATTAAGAAGGCTGCAAAACATGCTGAAGTCGTTGGTAAATCGGTCGATACTCGCCCTTACAAAATGGACAGATTTTAGCCTTTCCACAGGTCAAGCGGCAGCAAGCTAAGTAATCCAATATTTCACGCTTTGAGACGCCTGCCATGAGCAGGCGTTTTTTTTCGGCCTCAATCAAACGATAATATTTGCGCCGCCTAGCATCGTGCATTCTCGTTTTTCGGCTGTTCCGAATGTACCAATAATGCGCAGAAATATTTTCGTAAATATGTTGTTTTTCGGCTACGGATAAAGGTTCAAATGGGAAAAGCTCTAACTGCATGTCGTTGTATCAGGAGCAAGTAACTTACTGATGATACAAGATATTGGCGGCTGAGTTTGGCTTGCATGGCGCACAGTCGGCCATCAGTTGGCGTACATCAAACTGCGGACACGGCCAACTATGATCGACCAGCCACCACAGCAATCATGGGGTCTAAAGCGACCCCATACCCTGCAACTTTAGAGAAAGTTCCCGCGTGACGAAATGCTGCCTGTGATGAACGTGTATGAATCAAAGTCGCATCGTTCGTACTTCTGCCCAGCAAAATAAATAGCAGCATTTTCTTCATTCATGCGCCAGCGTGTGCGCACCATTTTCTTTTTACCTGGCACTTCGTAGTACCAAAAATAGCCGGTCTGCTCGTCGCCTTCCTTGTATTTGTCTGTATATGGCATGATATTAATCACTGTACGTTTAAACAGTAATCATCTTGGGCGAAAATCTGGGGAAATGCAATTTGGCAGAGAAGCAACAAGCACTGAATTTGTCTGTAGACAAAACTTTATTCAGTGCCGGCTTTCAAAATTTGCTTAAAAAGGCTCTCCAGGAGCTGCACCTGGTCAAATTAAATTTGGTCACAACTTCTGCAACTGAAGGACAAGCAGAATTTCGGACTTGGTATTCTCGCTGCCTTTTGAATGCAGGAATGCAGGCAGAAACGACAGGCCGGAATGTGAACCGGTCTGCTTGTCTTGGCTCAGGCCACCGAGTACCACGACATCGCCATCCTGCAAACTAAGGCTGGTTTCGACTTCCCGCTTATTCAGTGTCGGACTGTTGTTGACACCTGTAGTTGTACTGACAAAGTCGCTGATCTGCTGCCTTACCTTCAGATCGACCACCTGATCACGGACGTTGGGCTTCACCTCAAATGTCACACCGCTGTTTCTATATTGGACGTCCTGCACTGCTTGGCCTGCTCCAGTTGGGTAGGATATAGCGCCTAGTACTGGCACTTCTTGGCCGCTGTTGAATCTGCCAGTGTCGCCGGACGCTACACGCACACTCGCCTTACTGATCACATTGAAGCGAGAGTCACTCGATAGCGCTGAAAACACGGCATCGATGCTACTGGTTTTCAGTCGTATAGCACTGTCAAGTGTCGCAGAGCCACCGTTCACGATGGAAAACTTGCCGCCGAGGATACTTAAAGCCAGAGCAAACGCTGACCCTTCCTTATCGCTACTGGCGACCTCATACACGACACCACGCACCATAACCTGACCCTTCGCATCGTCAATCTGAGGAAGCAGCCTTTGCAGCGTCGCTATCTCTTTGACGGTGCCTGTAAATATCAAAACATCCGCATTCTGATCAACCATAGCAGCCACAGAGCCTTCAGGGACTGGCCTGTTGACCTTTGCCGAATCTGGTGCGGCAATAGTACGGTTCACCGCAAAGGAGCCTTGAAACACTGGCGCAAGCACCCTGCTGATGTAGCCTACCTCACGATGCTTAGGCTTGTAGACGAAAGTTTCCATGTCAGCAGGTGGCAGCTCCTTTTTATCTTCCGGCAGCTTGCGAGTGATGTAGTCGACACCCTGCTTTGTCTCGATGGCGAAGCCTAACGTGTCCAGGAAGTTAGCGAGGAATGACCGCGAATCACCGTTCGCGGACTCGTAGCGGAAACTGACCAATCTGGCATCGGCCAGCACATCAGGGTGTATCACATACGGCTGCTTAAGTGCCTCGCCGTAGACGAGCTGCACGACCTGACCGACATTAATCAACCTGAAATCAAACTTCACAGGGACAGTGGCCACTGAGACTGGGGATGCTTGCACGATCTGAGCAGTCAAGCCGACCAATAGCATTACATAGGCAATCATCTTCATTTCTTTTCTCCGGTGAGCGCACCTGTCCACATGGTGACTTTGCGACTATCTACAGTGCCTATGGCAGTGATATCAGTGCTACTGAATACTGACGGTGACTCAGCACGCACCCTGCCCTGAGCATCAGACACTACAGCCATGTTTACGCCGTTCTTATCGACATAGCTACCGACATAGCGCCACCTGTCAGAAAACGTCTCAGAATCGCTGTTCTGAGGCTTGGCGGCGGCTTTGGCTGCTGCATCAGTAGGAGCAGCCGTTGCACCCGTAGTCTGCGGTTTCGCATTCTTGCTACTTGGGTTAAAGAATTTGTACAACTGATAAACAGAAAATGAGCCCATCACGATAGTAGCCACGATGAAGACATAGATCATCGGGTTATTCCAGATGTTCTGTCTGCTATCAACCTGTACTTCCTTGCCTTTACCGCCCTGATAACTGCTATACAGAGGAAAAATTTCCTTGCTGTAATGGCGGTAAAAGCTGCTCACATGTGACGCCTTAGTGAGCTTATAGGCTTCATACATATCGACACGATACTTGCTGCTGAATCCGAGCGATTTAAGCTTAGTCGTCTTAAACGTTGCCTCGACTACTACCTTCAATATCCTGTTCAGATCACCGATGTCCTGCACCATGAGCACAAGGTCACATGACACGCTTGTCTTCTCAGACACATAGTGCCTATGTTCACGAAAGAACACGGCGTGATTGTGGTGCACCTTAGACTTTGTACCCCAGAACTTCCACGCCTCATCAATGACGACCAGATCACCGGGCTTGCAGAATGTATCGATATCTTCACCATATGGAAAGAAGTCCTCCTTCACCACGTCACTATTCTGGCAGTGCCTGATCTGGCCTAGACGCTCGAAACTCGCGCCTTTCTTCTCGACACAGTAAGCAGCAATAGCGTCACCATCGATGCCATCAACATTAGTAACAACGTCACGACCAGCCAAAACAGCCGGGATGATGACATTCGAAACAGCTTCGTAACTCTTACCTGAACCCATCAGGCCGCAATAAACATTGATAGGCATGACTATCCAATCACAGGAATGCGACGAATCAGAAACGCAGTAGCAGCCGCTGAAACCATCATAGATATGCCAGTGTCAATAGCGAAAATCTGCATGAAGTACCACATACTGGAAGGTATCCCGCCAAAGGCACTATTCAGACTGCCGACACTCGGAAAAATGCCTGAAGCGACTAACACCTGCAGGAATTCAGTAGTAATCAGATACAGCGCAAAGAAGACAAAAAACTTGGCAATGATAGAGCGGACAACGAAGCTCAAAACCACGTTAAACGCTGACAGTAATATCCCGAACATGATTAAGCCCTCAACACAATAAACAGCGCTGTAATCGTGAAGCACAACACCATAGCCGCATGAATGATGTTTCGGTTCTGCTCTAACAGATCACAGTGCTTATCCATCGTGAAATTATGATTGAAGAAAGCCAGTGTAAATTTTGGACACTGAGCTGCACCGCCTCCAGGTGCGGTGTAATTCCTAAGATCAGGCAACAGATTCAGCACAGGTGCCAAAATCTGAGCGGCAGTAGGAATGCTCTCCAGATTAGGAGCCCCGATGCCGGGATCCACACCGAGATTAATAGCAGGCTGGCCGCAGCATTAGTGCCAGTGTTGACCTGCGTGTTATCAATGGTGCCGACTGGAGTAGTCGATAGAGGTAAGTCGAATGGATTGGTGCCTGTCAATGGCCGGGTGAACGAATCGACGGTAGGCGCGAAACCGGGGTTAGCATCAGTCCATCTGTTCACGTCATCAATGGTAATGGGCTTTGTGTAATCGTAAGGTATGCCAGCGTAGCCAGGCTGATTAGCCGCATCAATCCATGCCCTGTTAGCGATGCCAGCAGTGATAGCCGGATTCAATGGCTTAGTCAGATCGAGCCCGGGAATCCCCGCTACAGCATCACTGATGGGTATAGGTAAGCCGTTTGAACCAGTTTGAACAGGTGTCAGGGCAACGCACTTACCATCTTTATCAACGTAGCGACCACCACCGCAAGAAGTGGGCGCACCCGTGGCACTACCAGTGACAGAAAACGATGACTGAGTACCCCAACGGTTATTGGCAGCGTCCCAATAATATCCAGTGCACTGATAAGTTGTAGGGCCACCAGAACAAGGTTCACGCATGCGATACCCTGGACCCATCATACTGACGAACTGCTGTGCGGTAGCCTGAGGGTCTGTTGACTCTACAAGCACCTTACCAGCAGCAGAAGCAGAGTAATGCCCACCACCTTGAACCATGGGTGGAGTATCAACGGCAGCCGCTGGCGTGGATACGGTCACTGTCTTGGGATTGTTATAGTTCCACAGCCATGTAGCGGCAGCGCCCCCTAAGTACGCACCAAGCGCTACAGCACCGATACCAGCACCTATAGCTGCGCCAGCACCGACAATAAAGGCAGCACCAGCAAAGCCGACGTACGCAGATGTCAGGCCATATGCAGCAAGTCTGAGACCTACAGACCGCAAGGTGGCATACACGCGAGGGTCTGCCATAGCGAACCCACGGGAAGCCATGTTTCCGGTGATGACGCCTGACATGGCATTTGCAAAATTATTGACTGGCACAGTAGTAGCCCATGCGCACTGAACATTCAGGGCAAGAAACCACGCGCAGAATAATGTGATAAACAATTTTTTCATTTTATGCCCTCCACTACAGCCCACGCGCAAATCATGCCGAGACCAAACGTAAAGAGATACCAAAAGTGTGCGCCCATTTCATGCCCCTTAAATGATATAAACGATTTTGATCATAAAAAAAGGCGAAGCATCACTTCGCCCTTTTTCATCAGCCGACCTGAATTAAGGGGCGCGCTTAGCCATTTTCAGAATGAACAGGACACCCAAGGCAACGACTGAAATAGTCATCAAACCGCTACCCATGGACATGATGCCAGTCGTGACAGGAGCAGGGTCAAACTGCGATGTCAGAGGTGTCAAATCCACAGGAGTGGCACCAGCAGCAAAAGCTGCTTGAACGCCAGCTACAGACAACGCACCGAAAGTTGCTACTTTATTGATCAATTTCATTTTGAAACTCCATTTAAAATCTGCGAAATCCGCGCAGTCGGCACTACAAATTAACGCTTGCGCAGGAGCTGACTACGCAACAATTTTTCAATCACTTCAGCCTTGGTCTTATCCTTGAACTTCAGCCAGTCCTCAAATTCACGTACTAAACTGGATGGCAGTTTTACGCACATGCTGGTAAGGTCGTTGCGCTCCAGATATGCCTTTTGTCTCTCAGCATCGCTTTCATACTTCCTTGGCCTAGGCATGTGCCACCCTCATTTCGTAAGATTTGACGATTCGAATATGCGCAATAAAAACGTCAGTGACGCCGCACCATGTTGATGACAGTACCGACACCACGCGCCATGTAAAAGCAGAACAGCACAGGGATAAAACCAGCCGCAAAAGCTTGGGATAACAACGTTGGGTCTAATGGCGGCACGGTTTCCTCGATCTCGATGGAACGTAGATTCTTAGACTGACAGCCGATGTATATCTGACCCTCCCCACCATGAATAGGATAAGGATTCTGGTCTTGTTCACAGGCTGTAATCCAAGTAGTCACAATTAATTTTCGTCGATCAGGTCGAGGGTATGCTCTACAGGAACAACAGTGCGCATTTCGCCCGTCGCCTTGTCTTTCACCGTAAACGCCTTACGCTGATAACCACCAAGCTGACACTTGACCGTCACCATTTCGCCTTTCTCACCAATACGCGACTTGCTGCGTATTTCCAACAGTTGCGGCCGTGAGAACTCATCGACTGCAGGAGTCATGATTTTTGTCTCGCGTGTGCCTTCATGGACACTGCTGGACTCTATGCGGCCACGTACCAACACTTGCATTGGTGCCAGTGATGATTTGTCCTTGATACCCGTTACTACATTTTCTGCTGCTGCCATGGTGAACCCCTTACGCGGCTATCCGCATTTGTTCCCTGCTTACGTTGTACTCTTCACGATTGCGCGCAGGGAGGTAGCACAGTCGCTTATCCGAACGAATCGGAGCAAAATCAAATGGCAAGGCTGAATCATTCGCCACGATGACGAGATCAGTACCACGCCAACACACACCCGCTTCTTCCAGGTGTTTCCTGTGACGGTAGAAGCTCGCCTTGGGATACAGCGCACGCGTGTAGTCATCGCCTTCAGTCGCTAGCGTCGTCCAAAATCCATGGAGGCGATCACCGTTCAAATCGCCATACATCTGGCGCAGGCGCTGACGCACTGCCCTTGTGGTTCTGACCTTGTCCATACCCTGTTTTCCTTCCCTTAGGAGCTTTTCCACTTCCTTGTCATAAACGCCTTGCAGATAGGCGTCGGTCACTTCGCTGACCAGTGGATTTTTGCCGAAGTCGTACTGGAACTTGTCCGAGTGAATTTCAACTTCACCCCTGAGACGGTTATCTGCCAGTCGCTGCAATGCTTCAATTTTTCGTTTGACTCTCGATGCATTTTGCAAGTCGCCCTTACCGTAGATGTGGGCAAACAGGCTGCTAAAAAACTGCTTCAGGCGTGAGCGCTCATGTACGGCAAACTCACTGCCCTTGTGGTAAAACTTGACGGTCGTGGTCTTCCCTGCGAAATACACAGCCATGTCATACTTGGCCGCGCCTTTCTTCCGGCGTGGGAAGTTGATAAGCTGCATGCCTGCGAAAAATTCCTTGCAGGCCTCTTTCGAGAGTCGATAGACCAGCGCCACATCCACCCGGTGCACAGTCCAAAGGTTGGCAGGCGGCAGCTCAATCTCCAGCAGTTCTTCCAGAAGTACAACGAAATCACTACAGACCTTCTGAAAATCTGTTGGCCCACCATAGACGTTATGACCGTTGAATACCTTGTGTACTGATGCTTCAACCAAGATGTACGGCTCACAGCGCTGCAAGACTGGATGGCCTGCACCGTTTATCTGGTATTCCTCATCCTTTGGCACCACAGAGATGCGGGCATCCCATGAGCCGAGCAGCTCGCCCGTGAAAATCTCATAACGCACCTCACCAGATGCCATCTCGACGCCGGAGCGGAAGAAACACTGGTTTTCGATCATCTGAATCAGCTTGGAATTCAGAGCTGGTGAACGCAATTTAATGGTGTCGTAAGCCACTACTCAAGCCCTTTGAAATCAGTTGAACCGGAAACAGGAAAAGTCTCACCCGTGAGACCGTCAGGCGGTGCTACCACGCCCGCCTGACAAAAATCAACGTCAACACCAACGGCGCAAAACCCACTTCCAGACCCTGCAAAAGCGGCTGTCCTCGCTCCGCTCCGGGCAGGCGCTTTTGTAGGGCTGGAAGTGGAACGAACCGCCACAGCAGCCGATATCTTTTTGTCATTGAGAGCGCGTAGCGCCGCCTTGATGTCTTGTGCGGGAACGCGCTTGCGATTCGGGTAGAAAAACTGAACTCGCAGGGTTGAGCACGGGAGCAACTTCAGCCAGGCGCGTTTCGCCTCTTTGGCGGCAGCAACACAGACGAGGAAATCAGGGTCTGCACCATAGACGAGAATGCCGGAAGCACAGGCAAGCTGGAAGCGGATATGGAGACACCTTGGGCGGCGCGGCTGGTAGCTCATGCCCTGCCCCATCTGTCCGGTGTAAGTGGTGATCATTGGCGCTCTCTTTCCAAGACCACTTTATTGCGCATGTAGGTGATCAGCATGGAAGCAGTGACAAAATTCACTCCGACCACACAGGCGAGAGCCAACAGGAGCAGGCCGATATCGTAGTTATCGAACATCAGGGAGCCTCATGCAGGATGGAGGTGATCAACCAGCCAAAATAGCCAGAAGCTCCGGTAATGCAGGTGAAGGCGACGAATTCGAAAATAAGGTGCGTGGTCATGATTCGTTACTCAGTAGCGGCAAGAACAGCACGCATGGTGCGCAAGGAATTCAGGCACTCGATGGCTTGGCCGAGGTGACAAATCTCAGTAGCAAGCTCGTCTGAATATCCATCGTGAGCGAGAAATTCCTTGCCTACCTGAGTGTGATCAAGCTGGAGCTGGGATATAAGGTCAGCCAGTGCTTTATCGGTCATCTTCATTTGCAGGGCTCCTGAATGTGGCAATGTGTCAAAAACGTCACGGGTAAACTTGTCGTCGGGCTGTTTCATGCTAAAGTCGCGCTAGAAATAACAACCGTTACAGTAACAGCCGTTATAAAACCATAACGGCTGTTACAACGTCAAGGAGAAAAAATATGAAAAGCGCAAAATACTTAGAGAAATTGCAAGAAGAAAAGCGACTTAACAACACAGAATTAGCGAAATTGCTCGGACTAACTCAGCCAGCAATAAGCCAATACAAATCCGGAAAACGTGTGATGGATGAGGAAACTTGCCTTGCAATTGCGATGGCGTTAGAGATAGAGCCTTTGCAAATAATCGCAGCAGCCGGAATTGACCGGGCAGAAAGAAGCGGTCAGCATTCACTTTGGGAAGTTTTTATGTCGAGGATGGCGGCAACGGCTAGCGCCCTCCTCTTCGTGCTTTTTGTCAATTTTATTTTGACACCACAGGCCGCAAACGCAGCAACGGCGCAGCTTTCAGCAGAGCAGATTAACCCTGCTATAAATTATGCGAAATTCAGGGCATGGTATTGCTAACTTTTTACGCTGACGCCAGTATGAGGTCTACTTGCGTATTGGTTGCGGCCCGTTACCATCACTTTTCGCTACTGTGTCTGCCACTGGCTGATTTGACGGGAATGAACGCTAGATCGGAAAAGTCAAAGCTTGAGTCTGTTTCAGGTGATATAGGCGCCATCGACATTCGTTCGATGCTGCCATCACGCCGCGAGAACGTGACATAAGCATCAGCATTTAAGCTACGCTCTTTCCATCGCACGATGAAAGTGTCATTTTGGAAATGTGTTAGTTCGCCAGTAAGATCAGGCGTTTTGACAAAACTGAGCACAAGTTTGGCACCCACAGTTTTGACCGTAGCGCTGCCATACCAAGGATCGCGATATTCACCATCATAGGCCGCTAAAGCCAACGACGGTTTGGATGTCGTCATAGCCTTGTCTTCTTTCTTTTTTTGCTCATTCTGTTTAGATTCAGCTTCGGTCGCGAGCTCACTGTATGTTGCAATCCAGTCAATTCTCTGCGGCAGGCCCAAGTAACGGTCGAGTAATTGATACTTCAACGCGTTCAACGCGGGGCCGCTTTCGGCATTGGTCAAGATGGCGATGCCAAGTTTGGCCGATGGCACCATAGCTACCACCGAATAGAAGCCGAACTGCCAGCCTCGGTGCGATACCAACATCAAGCCTTGGTAATCTCGTAGCTCGAAGCCTAATCCAGAAGCCGCGAAGTTCGACCGTGTAGCGGCCAATTGCTGCTTTGGCTCACTGGTTCGGATCGGTGTCTGCGGCGTCCACATCTCTCGCGACTGCACTGCGCTGTACAGGCGGCGTTCTTTGCCATCCAGACCTGGAGCCTCCAACTTGCCGCCATCAAGCAATAGTGTCATCCACTTGGCAATATCTTCGGCGCTGGTGTTGATACCCATAGCGCCGGCGGCATTTGCCATCGGCATCGGTTTAACGACGGTGAGTTTGCCGTCGGTTTTGCCATGCGGTGCCGAAAGATTGGTCATACCCGCTGTTTCGGCCAAGTTGGTCGTCGTACGTGTCATGTTTAGCGGTACGAGGATTTTTTCGCGCACGACGTCCCCCCATGGCTTGCCCGTCTTCTGTGCGATTAGTTTGCCGGCAACGATGTAGGGTAAATATTCGTAGGTGTAGACGCTGCGGAAGCTCGTGGCTGGTGCCAACAAACGCAGATTATAGATAATCTCGTCAGTGCTGAAGGTTGATGTTGGCCACCACATCAAGTCACCTACGGCCTCTCCCAGCCCACTGCGATTGCTAAGCAGGTCGCGGATCGTCATCTCACGCGTCACATAGGGGTCATACATCTGGAATTGAGGCAGGTGTTTTATAACTGGGTCGTCCCACCCCACTTTACCCTCGTCTACCAGCATCGCTAGCGTGGCTGCAGTGAATGCCTTGGAATTGGCAGCAATCTCGAACAAGGTCTGGCCGTCGACTTGCGCCGCCTCACCTAGCTTACGCACGCCGAATCCGTGCGCGGTCAGCACTTTGCCGTCCTTAACGACAGCAACGGCGATGCCTGGTACGTTGAACAATTTAAGCACGCGGTTGACGTCGACTTCCATTTCATCGGCGTGAGTAAGTGTTGGTGCCAGCAATGCGGCCCCGCCGACGAAGAATAACCACTTGCATGCGTGGTGTTTGACCAAAGAGTTCAGGTTACTGTGGTACATGAAAAGTTATCCTTATGGGACGGCTATCCGCAAGCTCTACAGAATGGAAGCAAGCTAGCATATTTGGGTAATGATAATGAGAATCATACATATTAAACCAAATGTAGATTCGGCTCAGAAAGCGTTGCAGATTCCCACTCAGCATTCTTGACTGGAAGTTGCAGCATGCTATTTCACGCGATTGTCCAATGTCTGACTGAAGAAGTCAGTGAGTGCGAAAGGATAAATATAATGTAGGATATTGCTTCATTTCGAAGTGAATTGAATACCATTAATTATTCTCGTTAGTATTAATGGTATGACGAATTAATCGCTTTTACTAATCGCATTAGCACTCGCGTTTTCACCCATCCCAAAACTCAAGCTGCGACCAGCTTATCTCACTCTACCAACAGGTGGGCCAGAAGCACAGAAAATTTGTGTCCAAATAAATTACTCAGATTTTTGTTCAGGTCCTCAATGGCAATACGGCGGTGAATCTCTTGCAGGAACGCATGTGCACGGGCAAAGCTACATAACAAGGTAGCTGCTGCCTCCAGTTTGAGAACGGATTTCATAGAACGTCCTTCAGGTTTGAGTATAAAAAGAGCGAAACTTAGAATGATGAAATGATCGCCGTGACTAGCTCCTATCCGTCTGCGCAGGATGAATTGGGAAGCTGTCGCAAACAAGCACAAATATTAAAAATTAAATAATGTTGACGAATTGGCTTTTTGACATAAAAAAACGGGAGTTTACTGTTTCCCCTAGGATGTGGCCTCTAGTGTCGCGTAATCATCGCGTCACTTTTTGACCGTAGATATGCAATTGAAACAAAATAATTCGTTACGCATATTTCCCAAAGATGGATTTATCAAAATGGTAAACTGGCGCTTTAGTTGTGATTTCTCAACATGAGAAAGTATTTGGCTTTTGGTGCCAAAATTTAGCCTATATTAAGTGACCTTTCTCTTTCAGATTTTTTATGCAATCGTTTAGCAGCACAAATACAATAACAAACCCAGAAATTTTATACGGTGAGGAAAGGCTCGATTTTTTACGAGAGGAAGTACTGGCTGATTTGCTGGAGGCAAGCGCGGCTGCTTTTCCTGACAAGACCGCATTAATCTCAGGTGAACTGTCTGTCAGTTATGGGCAATTAAATGCTGATGCCGGTCGTGTCGCCTCTGTTCTGATCGCTGCCGGTGTGCGGCCCGGGCATATTGTCGGCTTGTGGTTGCCGCGCGGCATACATTTGTTGATCATGCAGGTAGCCATTGCCAAAACTGGTGCTGCCTGGCTGCCGTTTGACGCAGATACTCCCATAGACAGGATTGCTGTTTGCCTCAATGATGCAAATGCCTTTGGCATCTTGAGTTGCCAGGCTTTTGAAGCGCAACTGACTGCGCTAAATTGCCAGAAATGGCTGGCTGAAGATGCCTTGCTCGATGCAGGCCAAGCCATATTAAAGCGTGAAGCCATCAAAGGCAGTGACCCTGCTTATGTAATTTATACCTCGGGATCGACTGGCAAGCCCAAGGGTATATTGGTGAACCAGGCCAGTATCTGTCATTTTTTGCGTAGTGAAAACCATGTGCTTGGCATACGGCATGATGACCGTGTGTATCAGGGATTTTCATTGGCATTTGATATGTCATTTGAAGAAATCTGGATCAGTTACCTGGTTGGTGCGACCTTGTGGCTGGCGCCAAAGGAAATTACGGCTGATCCAGATGCCCTGCCGCTGGCCTTGAATGAAAACCATATCAGTGTTTTACACGCTGTCCCCACCCTGCTCGCTTTATTCAGCCATGAGGTTGACAGCCTGCGCCTGATCAATCTGGGTGGTGAGATGTGTCCTGAGGTGCTGGTCAAGCGCTGGTCGCGCGCTGGACGGCAGATGTTCAACACGTATGGGCCGACCGAAGCCAGTGTTTCTGCCAGCCTGGCGCAATTGCAGCCGGAACGGGCTGTGAACATAGGCAGGCCTTTACCTAATTATTCTTTACTTGTCATTGCTACCGATGTTGAAAACGGTTTGCGTCTTTTGCCTGCGGGTGAAACCGGGGAGCTTTGTATTTCTGGTCCCGGAGTAGCGATTGGTTATCTTGGGCGCCCGGATCTGACGGCTGAAAAATTCCTTGCCAATCCCTGGGCCAGAAATGCGCATGAGGCCAGACTATATCGCACTGGTGATCTGGCCTGTTTTAACCCAGATGGCAGTGTGCAATGCCTGGGACGGGCTGATGATCAGGTAAAAATCCGCGGATTCAGGGTTGAGTTGGGAGAAATTGAGTCTGTTTTGGCCAAGCAAGCTGGCGTGGGGGCGGTTGCGGTTGTCTTGCGCAAGGATGAAGACATTGATCAGATCGTGGCTTTCATCGTCAATGATCAGCTACCTGCCGATACTGATGCCAGCGTGTTTGCACAGCATTCTGTTGTCTTGCGCACCGAGTTAAGCAGGGTCTTGCCTATTTATATGGTACCTGCCCGCTTTGAATATCTGCCTGAAATGCCGAGGCTGACCTCCGGCAAAATTGACCGCAATACACTTAAAAAACTGACTCTGGCAAAGCAGGCTGCAAACAATGCATCTGATACGCCGGAAAACGAAACTGAGGCTGTGCTGTTTGAGGCCTTGGCCAGCCTGTTTCCTGGGCAGGCGATACAACGTGGGTCTGATTTTTTTATTGATCTGGGCGGCCATTCTCTGATGGCAGCAAAATTGGTGTCGATTTTGCGCAAACACCCACGTTTTGCGTATTTCAGGATCAGTGACATCTATACGCACCGGGTAATTGCCAGGATGCTGCAAGTCCTGGAAAGCACAGGGCAAACGCAAGATGGATCAGCCGCCGCAAGCAAGCAACAATGGGCCACTGCACCGGAATGGAAACGCTGGCTTTGCGGCATAGGGCAAGCAGCAGCCATACCCTGGTTAGTGGCCATGCGCATGGTGCAGTGGTTGGCACCATTTTTCGCTTATCACTTCTTTACGGGCGATCCTGAAGATTCCATTGCCAGGGCTGTGTTCTTGTCTGTTGGTGTTTTCTTGTTGTTGACACTGACTGAATTTGCTGTTGCCATTATAGGTAAATGGCTGATTGCTGGACGCCTGAAACCCGGACGCTATCCGCTATGGGGATGGACTTATTACCGTTGGTGGCTGGCAGACAGGCTGGTAGAAGCTGCGCCTACTTATATGTTGAGCGGCTCCTCTTTATACACTTGGTGGTTGCGAGCACTGGGTGCGAAAGTAGGGTCTGACGTCGTGATCGGCTCAATGACTTTGCGATCACCTGATTTGCTAAGCATCGGCGACCGTTGCAGCATAGGTAATGCCAGCAATTTTGAAAATGCCAGAGTGCAGCATGGCGAGTTAATCCTGGGGACAATTACGCTGGAAGACGATGCCTATGCCGGTTCGTATGCTGTGCTGGAAGGTAATGTACATATTGAAGCTGGTGGTCATCTTGAAGGGCAATCGGCTTTAAGTGAAGGGCAGCGCATACCAAAATCCCGAATCTGGAAGGGTTCTCCGGCAAGAGATGTGGGTGCATTTGATGCTTCGATTTTTCCACCCCGGCCACAGGCTTCACGTTTGCGCCTGATTGGTGAAACTGTGTTTTTTGTATTTGGTTCGCTATTGATCAGCGCTCTGTTTTTCATGCCGGTCTTCCCCAGCTTTGTGACGATAGACTGGTTTGATAATTCTGAGCTTTTCCCTGGTCTGCAAAGTAATTCCGTGATTTTCCAGCTCATGAAATATTTCTTGCTGGCTTTCCCTGCCACTGCGGTATTGATTGTATGTACGGCCTTGCTCTCTGCCGGCATACGCTGGAGTATTTTGCCAACCTTGAAGGAGGGGCAATATCCGGTTCATGGCAATACTTATTGCGGTAAATGGCTGGTCAATCAGATACAGGAATCCAGCCTGAATGTCTTGCACGGGGTATATGCAACGGTATATGCGCCCTTCTGGTATCGCTTGCTGGGTGCCAAAGTCGGGCGTGGTGCTGAGATTTCTACCGCTTTGGGTGTCGTGCCAGACATGCTGACCCTGGGTGATGAAACCTTTATTGCTGATGCAGTGTTGCTGGGTGATGAGCAAATTGATTGCGGCTGGATGAGCATGCATCCAACCGTCATTTCTCGCCGCAGTTTTGTGGGTAACGGTGCATACGTGCCTGATGGCACGATCTTGCCTGAGAATGTATTGATAGGCGTACATTCCAGCGCGCCAAATAATGAACAAATGCGTGAGGGCGATACCTGGCTGGGTTCGCCGGCTATCCATTTACCTGCCCGTGAGGAAACCAAGGGCTTTCCGGAGAACCTGACCTTCCGGCCATCGCTTATTCGCCGTCTGGGACGTGGTTTGATTGAGGCTTTCCGCATCATTGCGCCGCATGCGATGGTGATCGCTGTTGGCTATACCATCGTGCTGGATTTGATGCCTTTGGCCGGGGATGATCGCTGGAGTGAGGTTGTGTATTACCTGGTGGTTGCTGGCCTGCTGTATGGGATAGGTAGTTTTGCCTTTGTGCTGGTGTTGAAATGGATACTGATTTTCCGCTACAAGAAAAGCAGCGTGCCCATGTGGACACCTTTTGTGTGGATATCGGAAGGCATCACCAATCTGTATGAAGGTATTGCTGTGCCAAATTTCATGCGTTATCTGCGTGGTACACCCTGGCTGCCTCTGGTATTCAACTTGTTGGGCTGCAAAATTGGGCGCGGCGTTTATATGGATACCACTGATATTACAGAGTTTGACTGCGTCAGCATTGGTGACTATAGCGAAATCAATGCGCTGGCCTGCCCACAAACGCATTTGTTTGAAGACAGGGTCATGAAAATTGACCATGTCAGTATCGGTGAGCGTGTTTACATGGGCCCGCGCAGCTCGGTTTTATATAGTGCCGTGGTTGCAGATGGTGCCAGCCTTGGTGCAATGACACTGGTGATGAAAGGCGAATATATCCCTGCCAATTCCAGCTGGCACGGCTGCCCTGCTGCCATGACAGGTGCTTGATTGACGTACGTTAAACTGGCTTGTTCATTTTTAAAATGACAAGCCAGATTTGCGCTAATGTGCAGGTTCCCCAGTACTTATCAAGCCAGATAGCAGCCTGTTCGTGTTGTTTATAGTGTTGTCAGGTGTCGTCAGTTGGAACTGGATGCGGGATAACGCACAGATGCTGTCAGGAAAGACGGGCATGCTGTGCATGACTTTATCCGTATAACTTTAAGCAGGTTCACCGAACTTGCGCCAGATGACCGAGAACATAAGCGCTGATGAAACAATACCCAGAAAATTTTGCACAAAAACCGCCTTCTTCTCAACCGAAGAAAACGATACGCATAGAGTTGGCACGGTCTACTATCGTGGCAATTGTAGGTGTGGTGCTGGGCTTTGCACTACTCTCTCAGTTAGTCCCTGTCATTCTGGTTTTGATCACTGCGCTGATGCTGGTGGGTACTTTGAATCCGGCTGTTGACTGGCTTGAGCGCCGCAATATTCGCCGCTTTGCCGGCATCGCGATTGTATTTACAGTATTGATGGTGGTCTTGGTCGGTCTGGCGGTTTTTACTGTGCCGCCATTCATTGCCCAGGTCGCCAGTCTTGTTCAGCAAGAACCTGAATTGCGCGGTCATCTGATTAAATTTCTCGCCCAGTATCCGTTCACTGCTTCTCTCGCAGATGGATTACGGCATATTCAATACGCCGCACTGTTCAAGTCTTATAGTAGTGAAGCCATGGCTTTTTCCAGGGGCTTGTTTGAAATCATTGCGTATGGAGCTGGGGCATTTTTTCTTGCCTTGTACATTATGATAGACCGCGACCGTCTGCGCGGCGCATTGTTTGCTGTGATACCCCGTGCGCATCACATTAAACTGGCGCGCATCATGCTCAATCTTGAAACCATCGTTGGTGGTTACGTGCGTGGCCAAGTTCTCACTTGCGCCATGATGACGGTTTTTCTGTTTATTCTGCTTACCGCCTGTGGCGTACCAAATGCAATAGCGATTGCCGCTTTTGGCGGAATTGTGGATGTGCTCCCTTTCGTCGGCATTTTCCTCACCATGGTACCAGCTGTGCTCGCAGCATTTGCCGTCAGTGGCGTTGCCGCCACCGTGGTGGGCGTGTTGTTGCTGTGCTATGAAGAGTTTGAAAGTCGGGTATTGATCCCTGTCGTTTATGGACGCGCACTACGCTTGCCCTCTTCTATAGTTTTATTTGCATTGATTGCCGGCGGTACTTTGTATGGCATTGGTGGTGCCCTGTTGGCATTGCCAGTCGCAGCAACGCTGCTTATGCTGATCGATGAGCTGAAAGTTGAATTGCCTGGCGAAAGCTTGCAAGCCAAGGACCTGGCAGTACAAAGAGATGATATCGTGGGTGAGGCAGAATATTTGCGCCGTACAGATGGTATGCCGGCTGAAGCTGCAGCAGGCATTGCCCTAGAAATTTCTGGAGACAGAAAACATAACGAGGGAGAAAGAGCGGCGAAAGATTTTATCCCGCCTGAAGATGCGGTTCAGAGTACTTGAGTTAGCAAGAACGCTCAGCGCTGGTTTGACGCAGTGCTATTTTTGTCAACTTGGCTTATCCTGTTTTGGTCGGCCCAGCACTTGCCCCATTAAGGCTGTACCTGGTGTTTCCCTGCCGCCAGGCCCAGCCTCAAATCGTATATCGTCAAGCTGCAATTCTTCTTTGCAAGCAGAGCAAGCCGGTACGGCAGTCGTGACGTGACCACAATGTTGATGGCGTACCAGTAAGGGTTGTAGTCCTTCTGCGGTGCGCCATTTATCTCCCCAGACAGTCAATGCCAGTAATACTGGATATAAATCCCGCCCTTGCTGCGTCAGGCTATAACGCCAGACACGTTTATCCTGCGTATCGGTATGTCGCTCGACTATGCCCTGCTCCATCATTTTTTTCAACCGGGCGGTCAGAATATTGGATGCCACGCCAAGATTGCGCTGGATATCATCAAAACGCTCAAACCCCAGAAACAGATCGCGCAAGATCAACAATGACCACCACTCACCAATGACTTCCAATGTGCGGGCTATAGAACAGGAAAAATCAGAAAACGAACTGCGTTCCATAATTTAGCTTGCTTGATGCAAGTTAACTGTTTACATTACTTGCATTATGCCAGTGAAAGTTCACCATGTATGCTTATATCGTTGAGAACAAACTTCGTAAAACCTTTGCTGCTATCAACACAGGCGATGTCAGCCTGATGCTGGATACCCTGGCTACTGATTTTGCATATCGCTTTGAAGGAGATTCGCCGATTTCTGGTTTGCGTAATTCACGCGCATCCATGGCTTTATGGTGGGAACGCTTATACCGTTTGTTCCCTGGCTTGCAATTTGAGGTAAAAGAAGTTGCTGTCATCGGGCCGCCGTGGGATACCCGTATCCATGCGGTGCTGGATTTCATCGTGCCGCATCAGCCAGATGGCCCCTACAAGAATGTAGTGATGCAATTCATGCGCATGCGCTGGGGCAAAATCACCTACGTCCATACACTGGAGGATACGCAGCGCTGCAGCCGCTATCTGGCGTGGAGTGCAACACAGGGATGTGACGAAGCATTGGCAGCCCCTATTACCGATCAAACCTGGCCAGGCCCCGGGCCATTCTTGCGGGCTTAGATTTAAATATTCAGATCTTATTCTGATCTATACCAGCTAAACATTTATCTGATGGAAGCAAACTGCTGCAAACACTCCCGCAATATCTGGGGCGTGTTTGCAGTAGAGAGTTGTTCACTCCATTGACAAATAAATTGATAGCCTGAACTTACCAGTTTGCTTTGGACAAAATAACCAACCACTTGCGCAGTACCAGCATTTCCAGATGCCCGGCCTGTATGCCTGTACTGCAATCGAGTACAGGATTGACATAGTAAGAACGCTGCCGGAAGTCGCGGCAAACAAAAATTTCGCGACGTCCCAGGCGCATTACAAAAGAGCTTGGGGCAAATTGCAGGCTGAAGCGTGTATCAAAAGACTGTTCGAGGTTTGCCATAATTTCAATCTCCATATCGGTTGGTATGTGATAGAGGAACTTCATCAAAACAGCCATGCGTTCATCCATGGACGAACTTTAACACAAACTACTGTATGCAAAATCAGTATTTTAAAAACTGTGGTTTTCTCACCTCTCTGTAATTTCTTGCTCCAGTCACATAACACGGGCACATAAAATAAACTTTGAAGTCTGCCGCCATATTACATATACTGTATATTTAATCAGTATATGTAATATGACCCACGTTTCCTCACTTCCTCCTGAACGCATACACCCCGCATTGTGGCGTGCATCGCAACTGGCGCGTGGTCAGGGTGGCTATTTGCCCAGTGGCTATGCAGAACTCAATAATGAACTACCCGGTAATGGCTGGCCACAGGGGCAATTAACCGAGATTTTGCTGCCGCAGCTTGCCACTGCCGAACTCAGCTTGCTCAAACCCGCCTTAAGCCAGCTTGATGGGCGTCCCATTGTTTTATTGACGCCGCCTTATATACCGCAAGCATTGGCTTTTGCATGCACAGGCTTGCAATCATCGCAGTTGATATGGATACGCTGCCAGAAACATGTTGATGCTTTGTGGGCGGCTGAACAGGTATTGCGCAATAGCAGTTGTGGTGCGCTACTGTTCTGGACATCCAGCATCCGCAGTGAAGCTTTGCGTCGTTTGCACCTGGCAGCACAAAGCTCGGAGACTTTATTCTTTTTGATGCGTGACATGCGGGCGGCACAGCAAGCCTCTCCCGCTCCCTTGCGATTGAGTGTCCAGACCAGCCAATATGGTCTGGAGCTGGGCATACTCAAACGCCGTGGCAGCCAGCGCGATGCTCCGCTGGCATTGCATGTGCCCGATCATCCTTATTTGTATGCCTATGCTCATCCAGGCAAAGAAAAACTTGCGACAAACTATGGCAACTTGCCCACCACTGTGGATAGCCGTTCACCTGCCTTTACTCCAGCTTGAGGTGTTTGTCACTCCCTTGTTTGCTCAGCAAGAGACACAAGTCAGTGTGATACTCCATCAAGGCCGGGTAACGTCCATGTCTGAATCTGCCGATCAGGCTGGCATACGCTTGAATATGCGCGCAGGTGGTGTGCAAATGCTGTCTGCCGATGCTGATTATTATCAGCGTGATCACAATAAAGAGAAGCTGGCATTACAGGCGGTAGCAACAGCCTTGCTGCAATACTCGCCACAAGTCTGCCTGGCAGAAGATGATTGCATACTGGTTGATATCAGTGCCAGTCTGAGTTTGTTTGGGGGTATACGCGCTTTGCGTAAACGCGTGCTGGAAAGCATGCGCATTCTCGGTTATACAGCAACGACAGGCATTGCTCCCGTTGCCAGGGCTGCCTGGTTATTGGCCAAACAGGCATCGCGCAAACTACCCAGAGGGCAGCATGTTTTTAAACTGCAAAGATTGAGCCAGCGTCTGGACAGGCTACCGGTCAGATTGCTCACCGCAGCTGAGCCTTTGACTGAGTTATTGCAGGGCATAGCCTGCTATAGCCTCAGAGATTTACGACAATTACCCCGCCCGGGCTTGCAGAGGCGTTGCGGCAAAGCTTTACTCATGGAGCTGGATCAGGTCTATGGTGAGCAAGCTGAAGTACACGAATGGTATCTGGCAGCACCAGAATTCAAAGTCAAAATCGAATTACCAGACCGTATAGAGCTTGCAGAATCACTACTTATTTTTGCCCGCAGCCTGCTGGCCCAATTGCTAGGATGGCTGGCAGCGCAGCAACTCGCAGTTACGCATATACATATGGAGTTATTGCATGAACGCGGTCGCCAGGCCATCCCGCCGACTATGTTTGATCTGCAACTGGCACAAGCATGCTGGCAAGAGTCGCATCTGCTGAGTTTGTTTAAAGAAAAACTCAGCCAGCTCAAGCTGGATAGTGCCGTCATCGGCATGCTGCTGGAAGTAAAGCAGACTATCTTGCGCGAAGCACAAAGCTACACCTTGTTCCCTGAACCTGGTGGGCAGGCAAATGAACATAAGCGCTTGCTTGAACTTCTTGTCGCTCGTCTGGGCGAAGATAATGTCTTGCAGCCAGCGCCACAAGCAGACCATAGGGCCGATATTGCCAATCACTGGATTTCTGTCATCAAGAAAGCTCCGTCACCCTGCCCTGCATCCGCTTTGGCAGGCTATGCCCTGCGCCCTAACTGGTTATTGCCGCAGCCGCTGGCGCTGGACATTTACGAACATCGTCCTTATTACGGCTCAGAACTCAAACTTGTTTCTCCGGCTGAACGCATAGAAGCAGGCTGGTGGCATGAGCAGATACAAACCCGGGATTACTACATCGCTGTCGATAAGCGCCATGTGCGTTACTGGATTTATCGCGAGCGCGCCAATGATCCCGACAGTGAAGAACCTGTCTGGTTCTTGCATGGCATTTTTGGATAGTATTTTGGATATATCAACATGAGTGCCTTCCTGCCCGAATATGCCGAATTATTTTGCATGAGCAATTTCAGCTTCCTGCATGGAGCATCACATTCAGAAGAACTGGTGGCGCGTGCGATTAAACTGGATTATCGCGCCCTGGCCATTACCGACGAGTGTTCCTTTGCTGGCTTGGCAAGAGCATATACAGCGGCAAAAAATACCGGCTTGCATCTCATCATCGGTGCTCACTTTAAACTGGAAGATATAGAAGCGCCTGAAAATAATGTGCATCTGATTGCCCTTGCACAAAACCGTGAAGGCTATGGCAATTTATCTGAAATGATCACTCTTGGCAGATGCCGGGCAACCAAGGGTAGTTACTTATTGACGCCCAAAGATTTCGTCACGCCACCGCTGGGTTTGGAACACTTGTCTGGCTTGCCAGATTGCCTGCTGATACTGGTACCAGCCTACCCCGCAGAAAGTAATGTACTACTGAAACAAGCCAAATGGTTGAAGCAAAACTTCCCTGGTCGCGCCTGGATAGGTTTGAATTTGTTGATGCAAATTGCAGATGAATATCAAAAACAGCTGGTTGATGAGGTCGCTGAATCTGTACAATTACCAGTCGTTGCCATTGGCCAGGTCACCATGCATGTGCGTTCACGCAAGCCCTTGCAAGATACTATGACTGCCATACGCTTATGCCAGCCTATCACTGAGTGTGGTTACACCCTGGCGATGAATGCAGAACAGCATCTGCGCTCACGCCTGCGGTTGGCGACGATCTATCCGCTGCATACCCTGGCCGAAACTGTGAAAATCGCAGATCTGTGCAGCTTTTCATTGGATGAATTACGCTATGAGTATCCGCACGAGCTGGTGCCTAAAGGATATACGCCTGCCAGTTATTTAAAGCTTCAGGTCTATAAGGGAGCTGATCTGCGCTATCCGCAAGGTTTGCCCTCATCAGTAAAAAACAAAATAGAACATGAGCTGCACCTGATTAATGATCTGGCTTATGAACCTTATTTTTTGACAGTGTTTGATATCGTTAATTTCGCCAGACAAAAGGAAATACTCTGCCAGGGACGTGGCTCGGCCGCAAACAGTGTGGTCTGTTATTGCCTGCATATCACCGAAGTCAACCCAGAGACACATACCTTGTTGTTTGAACGTTTCCTGTCCAAGGAAAGAGGCGAGCCGCCGGACATCGATGTCGATTTTGAGCATCAGCGTCGCGAACAAGTCATGCAGTATATCTATGATAAATACGGACGTGACCGCGCTGCCATAGCTGCGGCAGTGCACACTTACCACCCGCGTGGCGCCTTGCGTGATGTGGGGAAAGCTCTGGGCGTAGATCTGGCCATCGTCGATGCCGTGGCAAAATCGCATCGCTGGTTTGATAGCAAACAAGAATTATTCAAGCGATTCACTGAATGTGGCCTGGACACCAACTCTCCTATCGCCCAGCAATGGGCATTATTAACAGGAAAATTATTGCGCTTCCCACGTCACCTATCCCAGCATAGCGGTGGCTTCGTCATCGCACGCGGCAAATTATCCAGGCTGGTGCCGATAGAAAATGCAGCAATGGAAAAGCGCAATGTGATTCAATGGGATAAGGATGATCTTGAATCTTTGGGCTTGCTCAAGGTCGATGTGCTGGCCCTTGGCATGCTGTCTGCATTACGGCGGGCTTTTGACTTGATGGCCACCTTGCCAGGCAAACCTAAGTGCATGCAGGATGTGCCACGCGAAGATCCGCTGACTTACGACATGATCTGCAAGGCAGACACCGTCGGGGTGTTCCAGATAGAATCCCGGGCGCAGATGAGTATGCTCCCACGCTTGAGGCCCAGAGAATTCTATGATCTGGTAATACAAATTGCCATTGTGCGGCCCGGCCCTATACAAGGCGGCATGGTGCACCCTTATTTACAAAGACGCCAGGGTAAGCAGCCTGTAGAAATACATGAAAATCCGGGAATGCGGGCTGCGCTGCAACGCACTCTGGGGATACCTATTTTCCAGGAACAGGTCATGCAGATTGCCATGCATGCGGCAGATTTTACGGCGGGAGAAGCGGACGGCTTGCGCCGTGCAATGGCAGCCTGGAAACGGAAAGGCGGCCTGGAGGGGTATAAGGAGAAAATCGTGAACGGTATGCTTAAGAATGGTTATGAAGAAATTTTTGCTAAAGCGATTTTTGAGCAAATGAAGGGTTTTGGTGATTACGGCTTCCCTGAAAGCCATTCAGCCAGCTTTGCCATCCTCGCGTACTTCAGTAGCTGGATCAAGCGTCATGAGCCTGCGGTGTTTTTATGCTCGTTATTGAATTCCCAACCCTTGGGGTTTTATTCACCTTCCCAATTGATACAGGATGCCCGTCGCCACGATGTGCAAGTCAGTGCCATCGACGTGACTTGTAGCGACTGGGATTCTTCACTTGAGACAGAGATGAAACTCAATAGATTTACCGAAACTCTGCAACCCACCGTGCGCATGGGTTTCTCTTTGTTATATGGCATGTCCAAGGAAGCTGCCATACGTATCATGCAGGCGCGCCAGCAGCAGGCTTTTATTGATGTACATGATCTGGCAAAGCGCGCGCAGTTGAGCCAGCATGATTTGCATGTACTGGCTGCCGGCAATGCCTTGTCAGCGCTGGCCGGACATAGAAGGCAGGCTTTGTGGCAAGCAGTAGGTGCCATGCCGGACAAGGATTTGTTGCGTGTTACCAGCATACAGGAGCAAGTGCCGCAACTGAAAGCCCCTTCAGAAGCACAGGAAATTTATAGCGATTACCATGCCACAGGATTCAGTCTGCAGCGCCATCCTCTTGCTTTGCTACGACCACAATTGCTGGCCAAGCGTTTTTTGCCCGCAGAAATGCTGAATACTTTTCAGCAAGGGCAATTTGCGCGCGGCTGCGGCCTGGTCACGGTAAGGCAAAGACCGCAGACGGCCAAGGGCGTCATCTTCATCACCATAGAGGATGAAACCGGCCCGGTGAATGTGATTATCTGGCCAAATGTACTGGAAAAACAGCGCAGTGAAGTCTTGAGTGCGCCACTGCTGGGCGTATATGGTATCTGGCAATGCGAAGCCGAAGTCAGGCATCTGGTTGCCAAACGCCTGGTGGATATGTCGCATCTTCTGGGGCAGCTGGAAGTGGGCAGCAGGAACTTTTGCTAAGTTCCCCTGCCCTGCTCCAGATAGAAATATGCAGCAATTACTCTGGATTCCCTTCAGGCAAAGTCAGGCGACCAGTGTGATAATCATATTCATACACCTCGCCGTAACGTCCCCACTCAATGGCAACCTCAAGTACGCGTTTTGCTTCGTCAGATTTCAAAAACTCTTCCAGCAAATCTATCAGTGGTTCTTCAGACAAGCTGCCACTGGTTTCCGTTTCCAGATTACGACGTATATGTGCCGCCAAGGGGACATGAGTCAGCAGTTGCTGGCCAAACAATTCCTGCTTTTGCGCCTGCTCTGCTTCTACATATTTTTTACCCAGTAGCGTCAGCATGATGTCGCCTTTTTCCAGTACGGCAAAACCCAACAGGCTCAGGGCTTCATAGGTCGGGAATAATTCTTCATCCGACAATTCAGCTTCTTCTGCCAGTTGCGGCAAGTCGGCACGGCCATTGAATGGTGCCTCTGCCAGCAAATCGAGAATACCTTCAATACGGCTGACATCCGTCTCAGGCAGGCGATAACCCAGGTGGCGCGTATTGGGTGTATCCGCCGCAGCTTCATGCGTCGCGCGCATGGTCATCAAGCCATATACTTCATCAATCAAGGCGCGCACTTCCAGCGAATCGACATTACGCGGCCTCGGTAGGTCTATCTTGATCTCACATCTGACCGAGCCTGGGTCGCTGGACAGGATAATGATGCGGTCTGCCATCATGACGGCTTCTTCAATATTATGAGAAACGATGAGGATGCCCTTGGTGGATATACGGTCTTCTTCCCACAATTCCAGCATGTCATTACGCAGGGTTTCACCTGTCAGCACATCTAGGGCAGAAAAAGCTTCATCCATGAGCAGCACATCAGGATTGGTGACCAGTGCCCTGGCTATACCAACACGTTGTTTCATGCCGCCAGAAAGCTCACGTGGCAAGGCACCGCCAAAACCAGCCAGGCCTATCAATTCGAGAACTGCATCGGCTCTTTGCTCGCGTTCTGCTGCTGGTACACCCTGGGCTTCGAGCCCCAGTTCCACATTCTGCTGCACAGTCAACCATGGGAATAAGGCAAAGGACTGGAACACCATGGCTATGCCTGCCACTGGCCCACCAATTGCCTTGTCGCGATAAGCCACTTTGCCTGCATCAGCCGGTATCAAACCAGCCATGATGCGCAATAAGGTGGATTTGCCAGAACCGGATTTGCCCAGCAAGGCGACGATTTCGCCATCTTTGAGTTGAAAATCAACCTTGTCCAGTATCAGGCGCGATTTACCATCTGCTGCTTTAAAGGATTTTGCGACCTGATTCAGATCGAGTAATAAATTTTGAGTCATCTTGAACTCCTTGATGAATAATCCAGGCGTAAGCGCTATGGCTCAACGCAGATGGTCTTCGGCCAGCAAATACAATTTGCGCCAGAAAAAACGGTTCAGCAGCATGACGAATATGCACATCACGCCTATGCCCAAGGCGATACGGTGAAAGTCCCCCGTCTCCGTCATTTGCTTGATATAACTACCCAGGCCATCGGCCACCAGCGTAGTTTTACCCCAGGTGACATACTCAGCCACGATACTCGCATTCCATGAGCCGCCACTGGCTGTGATTGCACCCGTGATATAGCTGGGGAAAACAGCAGGCAAATATACGCGCTTCCACTTCAGCCAGCCTTTCAACCCCAGATTGTCTGCAGCCAACCGCAGTTCATTGGGAATGGTGGCAGCACCAGCCACGACATTGAACAGGATGTACCACTGCGTACCAAACACCATCAAGGGGCTGAGCCAGATATTTGGTGTCAGGTTGAAAGTCACCATGGCAAATACCACCAGGGGGAACATCAGATTGACAGGAAATGCCGCCAAAAACTGCGCCATTGCCTGCACTTTTTGCGAATACTGTGGGCGCAAACCTATCCAGACTGCCACCGGCACCCAGAACAATGAAGCGAGGGCAATCAACAACATGACGCGCACCAGGGTAATCAAGCCCAGACCAAGCACATGCGCCACTTCAGCCCAACCCACCACACTGTGTATGAAAATGAACAGGCTGTACATGGCAAAAACAGAGGCCAGCAACAAAACGGCATCCAGGACTTTAGGCCAGGCAGGATGGGTGAAACGCTGATTTACCTGTACGGTAGTACCATCACCTTGCACACTAAACCATGACAAGCCGCGCCCAAGGAAGAGCCAGAACCTGGCTATCCAGGCGCGGAATAAACGGCTGCTGCGCATCCAGTCCAGCAACCATGATTGCTGCGCAGTGTCACCCTGGGTCTCTTCAAAGCGGAACTTGTCGGCCCAGGCCAGCAAAGGACGGAAAAACAACTGGTCATACAGCAAAATGCCTATCAGCATGGCAGCAATTGCCCAGGTGATGGCCAGGCCGTCCCTGGCTTCAATCGCTACAGCAATATACGAACCTATACCCGGCAATTTAATGTCTTGCCCAGCCACAGAAATTGCCTCGGCAGCGACAAGGAAAAACCAGCCACCGGACATGGACATCATCATATTCCAGAGCAGGCCTGGCATGGCGAATGGCAATTCCAGACGCCAGAACCGCTGCCAACCAGACAGCCTGAATATCTGCGCCGCTTCTTTCAATTCAGGTGGAACATTGCGTATGGATTGATACAGGCTGAATGCCATATTCCATGCCTGGGAAGTGAAAATTGCAAAAATAGCTGCGCACTCCACACCCAGCAAATTACCGGGGAACAAGGCAATAAAAGGGGCAATCGCAATCGCCTGAAAACCGAGAATAGGCACAGATTGCAAGATATCCAGCGCCGGTATCATGACTTTTTCAGCAGCGGCATATTTGGCAGCGATGGCTGCAAATATCAGGCTGAAGACCAGGGAAAAAGCCAATGCCGTAAACATGCGCAAAATGGTGCGCAATAAATAGTAAGGCAGATAGGCAGGATCAAGACTGATCTGCAAAGCCTCGCCCACGGCGAAAGGACGGCTCATCTGCATGGCGGCAAATGCAAAAATACCCAATACAGCCAAAACCAAAGGGAGCAGAGCCCAGTCCCAGCGATTTGGGCCTTTACTTTCAGTGACTACATCACGTGCCTGGAAACGGAACAATTCAAACATGAATACTCCTCAGATCAAGCGAAGTGATAACAAAAAAACGGCACATAGCATACCTCCTGTCACAAACATCAAGTCTGGACAAAGATGAACTGCGCGGCTGCGCACATGCATACTGGCTATAGCCAGCGCCACGCAAGATTTAAAACAGGGGTAAAAGTAGAGAGCAGCATGACTGCTGCGAAAGACTACTACCCGCCAAATGGCAAGGTAGCAAGAGAAAATCTGTGCTTACATTGCCAAGTTGAGTGATGATCGACAACTATAACTGTCCACAGATGTGCTCCGAAAATGAGATGCGCGAACTTTAACATAGACTTTGTTTTGCAAGCAAGATGTTGCAGCGCAAAAAACTTATTTTTTTGTAGCTTGCATACGTTCTCTCAGAACAGCAGCAATTTCTCTTTGCTCAACTTCAACCGCAAAATCAAGAGCGGTTAAACCCAGATCATTCTTGAGAAATGGGTCCGCCCCCTCTTCCAGCAAGAGATTGACGATAAGATGCTTGCCCGTACGGGCAGCCATCATCAACGGGGTGGTTTTGTTGGGGGATTCAGCGTCTATATAGGCCGATTTTTCCAGTAACAAGGCAACAATATCCTTATTGCCGCCAGCAGCAGCATAGTGCAAGGCACACCAGCCAACTTGATTGATCTCTGCATCATGATCGACCACTGCTTTAACGAAGGGAAAATTTCCAAGATAGCTGGCCAACATCAAAATAGTGTCGCCATTACTGGCCCTGGCTTCGAGTTTGATATCTTTGCGATCAAGCAAGAATTGGAAAACTTTTTTTGAATCTTCGCGCAAAGCAATCATTAACAGGGTTTCGCCACGAATTGCCTCTGTGATATTGACACTCACACCACGTTGCAATAACTCATTCACCTTATCAACCTGATCAAAGCGTACAGCAAAAATCAAATCTTCCTGTTCATCAGCAAAAGCGCAGGTAAAAGATAGCCACAATAACAAACAAGCCAGGCAACGCAGATGAAATTTTCTTGATAAAAACAATGCAGATGGCAGGGCTGTTTGCATATCAGACCTTAATGGGCAAATTGAAACAGTTGGAAGAAATTTCTGGTCGTGGTCTCTTGCACTTCTTTGACAGAGATACCTCTCAAATCTGCCAGGAATTCACCCACATGCCGCACAAAACCAGGTTCATTCGTTTTGCCGCGATGTGGCGCTGGTGCCAGATAAGGTGAGTCAGTTTCTATCAAAATGCGGTCCAGCGGCAAAGCTTTTGCTACTGCCTGCAAATCTTTGGCACTTTTGAAAGTCAGAATGCCGGAGAATGAAATATAAAATCCAAGCTCCACTGCTGCCTGCGCAACTTCCAGCGACTCAGTAAAGCAATGCATAACACCGGCCACACCACCCTGCCCTGTGCCTGCGCCCTCTTCTTTCAGTATGCGTATAGTATCTTCAGAGGCTGCACGGGTATGAATAATCAGTGGTTTGCGGCAAATACGCGAGGCACGGATATGCTGCCTGAAACGTTCACGCTGCCATTCAAGGTCACCCTTCAAGCGAAAGTAGTCAAGCCCGGTTTCACCGATGGCGATAATTTTGTCGTGATCTGCCAATTGGACTAATTGCTCTGCCGTTGGTTCTTCTGTTTCTTCATAATCAGGATGCACACCTACGGATGCATAGATGTGCGGATATTGTTCAGCCAGTGCCAGCACCTGAGGAAAATCTGGCAGGTCAACCGAAACGCACAACGCATGGGTCACGCCATTTTCCTGCATCTTGCCCAATATCTCCGGCAAACGCTCAGCCAGCTCGGGAAAATTGATATGACAATGAGAATCAACGTACATGCTTGCTACTCTTAAAGAAATTGGGTGCAGTGATAGTCAGTAAATACCTGAGGCAAACTGCCTCAGGATGCTGAGATCAATTGTAATACGGCTTGCGCCGAGACGTTGGCAGTGTCGCGCAAGAGGGAATGATGCATATCGACGAAGCGTTGTTTCAGGCGTTCCTGCAAGGCTTCGTCACTTAACTGCTGCCACAATGCATCTGCCATTGCATCTGGTCTGGCGGCTGATTGCAAAAATTCTGGCACCAGGAATTCTCGTGCGAGGATATTCGGCAAACCTATCCACGGCTGGTAACCCATGTGCCGCAAAATCTGCCATGAAGCTTCCATCATCTTGTAGGCAATCACCATGGGCTTTTTGAACAGCGCCACTTCCAGTGATGCAGTGCCTGAAGCAACCAGTACCGTATCCGCTGCCGCAATGGCGGTGTGTGAACGGCCATCAATCAGCAGCACTGGCACGTTATCGAGCTTGGCATCAACCACCAGCTTGATGTAATAACTGCGCTGCTTTTCGCCGGCCATGGGCACGACGATTTGCAAATGCGGGTCACGCTGGCACAATATCTTGGCAGTCTGGATAAAGGCTTCAGTATTGTATTTGATCTCGGACATGCGGCTGCCCGGCAAGATCGTTACCACCCTGGCATTCTTGTCCAACCCCAGCTCATCCCTGGCAGCTGCCATGTCGGTTTCCATGGGAATAACCTGGGCCAGTGGATGGCCCACATAAGTCACAGGTATGCCAGCCTTGCGGTAAATCTCTTCTTCAAAGGGAAACACCACCAGCATGTGGGAAACTGCTTCAGCGATCTTTTTGATACGCCCACCACGCCAGGCCCAGATCGATGGGCTGATGTAATGCATGGTAGGAATACCAGCACGCTTTAACTGGATTTCCAGATCCAGATTAAAGTCTGGCGCATCAACACCGATGAAGACATCCGGTTTTTCCAGCAATAACTGTTCACGCAATTGCTTGCGTATGCCGCTGATTTCACGATAATGCGCCAGCACTTCAAACAAGCCGCGCACGGATAGCTTATCCATCGGCCAGTCATTGATGAAACCGTGCTCAGCCATGCGCGGGCCACCTATGCCATGCATGTGAGCATCAGGCAAAGCCGGACACAGGCCGGACAAGAGGCGATTGGCTAGCATGTCGCCGGAAGTTTCTCCGGCAACCATCGCAATAATTGGGCGATTTGCTTGATTTGTCACAGCAGCTTAACGGACTATGCCGCGTGTCGCAGCATCCAGGAAATGGCGCATAGATTGCACATGAAGCGCTACATCGGCTTCCAGCGCGGCAATCTGTTCATCTATTGCTGTCTTGGCTTCTTCCAGAGTCAGGCCAGATTTATAGATGAGTTTATAGGACTGGCGTATCGCTGCAATTTGTTCACGGCTAAAACCACGGCGCTTCAAACCTTCGACATTAATGCCATGGGCTGCAGCCGGATTGCCATTCAACATGACGAACGGCGGCACGTCTTGCAATAAGGACGTACCCATGCCACACATGGCATGTGCACCTATCTTGCAGAACTGGTGGACATTGGTAAAACCACCCAGTATCACCCAGTCACCGACATGCACGTGACCAGCCAAAGCGGCGTTATTGGCGAATATGACGTTGTTGCCAACCTGGCAGTCATGTGCCAGATGCACATAGGCCATGATCCAGTTATCGTTACCCAGGCGGGTAACGCCGTTGTCCTGAACCGTACCCAGATTGAAGGTGCAAAATTCACGAATGACGTTATTATCACCAATTTCCAGGCGCGTAGGTTCGCCCGCATATTTCTTGTCTTGCGGTGCTGCCCCTATGGAAGAAAACTGATAGAAGGTATTGTTACGGCCTATTGTCGTATGCCCTTCAATGACAACATGCGGGCCTATCTTGGTACCCTCAGCTATCGTCACATTGGGGCCGATAATGGAATAGGCACCCACTTCAACCGTGCTGTCCAGCTTGGCTTTAGGGTCTATCAGTGCGCTTGGGTGGATATGCATGATCTAGCCCTCCTTGGCTTCATCTTTCGTACGCATGGTGCACATCAGTTCGCCTTCTACTGCCAATTGACCATCTACTGTCGCCCTGGCCTTGTATTTCCAGATACCGCGTGCGACCTTGATGATTTCGACTTCCATCTTCAACTGGTCACCAGGTTCAACCGGGCGCTTGAAACGTGCGCCGTCAATGCCAAGGAAATACACGATGGTATTTTCATCCGGCTTTTGGCCCATGGTCAGAAATGAGAGTATGGCAGCAGTCTGCGCCATCGCTTCTATCATCAATACACCGGGCATGACAGGTTTATTTGGAAAGTGCCCGTTAAAAAATTCTTCATTCGCCGTGACATTCTTGATGGCGGTAATGGTCTTGCCATTTTCCCAGCTCAGTACGCGATCCACCAGCAACATCGGGTAACGGTGTGGCAGGTATTCTTTGATTTGATTAATGTCCAGGCTATTCATGATCTTTTTCAGTCAGTGTTTTCATTGTTTTTTCGAGGTAGCGCATTTTTTCACGCATACCCGATAAATTACGCACGATGGCAGCAGTTTTTTCCCAGTCAGCATTTTTTGCCAAGGGATAGAAGCCAGTGTATTGCCCCGGCTCCAGTATGGAGCGCGACACCATGCTGGCAGAAGAAATATGTACATTATCGACGATGGTCAGATGGCCCAGCACCATGGCTGCGCCACCGAATGTGCAATATTTGCCTATCTTGGCACTACCCGCCACGCCTACGCAGCCAGCCATGGCAGTATGCGCGCCTATATGGCAGTTATGGCCTATCTGTATCTGGTTATCCAGCTTGACCCCTTCTTCTATGATGGTGTCAGCCAAAGCGCCACGGTCTATACTGGTGTTCGCGCCGATTTCAACATCGTCACCGATCAGCACCCTGCCCGTTTGCGGGATTTTTATCCATTGGCCTTTTTCATTGGCAAAGCCAAAGCCATCAGCGCCTATTACAGCACCAGAATGGATAATGCAACGCTGCCCCAGAACACAATAGTCATAGATGCTGACATTTGCATGAATCAGACTATGGTCGCCGATCACTACGCCACGGCCTATCACGACACCTGGCTTGATGACAACATGCTCACCAATCACTGCTTCAGCATCGATGCTGGCATTAGCCCCTATGCTGGCAGTGGCAGCGACTATCGCGTGGGGACTGACCCATGCTGCAGGATGCACGCCGACTGTTGCGGGTATTGCATTGAGTGACGCAAAGTACTGCGCCGCACGGGCAAAATACACATAAGGTTGCGGGACAATGAGACAAATGCCAGCATAGTCTTTGCCAATTTGCTCGAAATCGGTTTGCGTCAAAATCAATGCAGCAGCCTGGGTAGCCGCTGCCTTGTGACGGAACTTGGGATTGGACAGAAAGGTAATATGCTGTTCACTGGCCTCATCCAGAGGGGCAATGCCAGTGACAGTGATATCTGGTGAACCAGTCAATTGACCACCGAAGCGATCGACCAATTCACCCAGCCGAATGCTTGCGGTCATAGGAATTATTTGGAGAGTGCTTTGAGAACTTTATCAGTGATGTCGATGCGGGCGCTGTGATACACAGAATCTTGCAAGACCAGATCAATTTTTTCGGCTTCTGCGATTTGTTTGATCACTTTTTGCGCACGTTCTACCAATGAGGCAATTTCTTCATTCTGACGCTGGCTCACATCTTCATTATAAGAACGTTGTTTGCGCTTGAAAGCCTGGTCCAGCTCAGTAATTTCACGCTGACGGACAATACGGTCAGATTCTGACAATAAAGGCGCATCTTTTTCATACTTTTCAGCTGTCGCCTTCAATTTTTTTGCCAGGTTTTCCAGTTCTTCACCACGCTTTTGAAATTCAACTTTCAGTTTAGCCTCAGCCGCTTTTGCCGGAACGGATTCGCGCATCACTCTTTGAGAGTCAAATATCGCTATTTTGGTATCTTGCGCCTGAGCTTGAGCAACGCTGAAAACGCAAGCCGCACAAACCATCAAGCGTTGCAACAATTTGGTCGGGGTAGTATGTTGACTCAAAATAATCTCCGTAACACGTACTAAAACAAAACACAGCCAACATAAGCAATTAGAAACCAGTACCCATCTGGAACTGGAATGTCTGCTTCTTGTCGTCTGCCTTGGCATTCAAAGCCTTACCAAAACTCAGCTTCAATGGGCCAACTGGGGATATCCAGCTTATACCTATACCAGCAGAAAAACGTAAGTCTTTCATCCGGATTTTTTGACCTTCATCAAATACATTACCACCATCCACAAAAGTGAACCAGCGCAAGGATTTGTCGGCACCCGGGAAAGGAATCTGCAATTCCACATTGGCCAGCAAGCGGGTTGCGCCACCAAGAGCATCACCATTTGGATCTTTGGTACCCAAAGAAGATGGTTCATAACCGCGTACTGAGCCGATACCACCGGCATAGAAGTTCTTAAACAATGGATAAGGCTTGCCACCTAGACCATGTCCATAGTCAATTTCACCATTCAATGCCAAAACCACGGAGCGATAAACAGGCTGGAATAATTGTGCATTATAAATTGCACGATAATATTTAAAGCTTCCTACTGCTGCCAGTTCCAGATTGGCGCGCTGATAACGACCAATTGTTGGCGTCAACACGCTATCGCGACTATCCCTTTGCCAGGCTGCAGTCAATGGGAATGAATTAGTTACAGCTTCACCAATACCATAGTCAATCGCCGCCGTATCCTTTGAACCAGTACCGTAATCCGAAACATATTTCAGGTAACGGTATGGGCTGCCGTAGTAAGTTTCAACCTTGGTACGCTCAAAACCGACACCAAAAAACACCGTATCCACTTCAGAGAATGGTACACCGAAACGCAACGCGCCACCGGTAGTCTGAATTTTATAGTCGCCTACACTACCGATAATCGGACGCGTTGTACGGATATAAGCTTCCACATTGCGGCTAACGCCATCGTCCGTGAAATAAGGATCGGTGTGGGACAGCGCAATCGTACGGTTTTGGCGGCTGGTATTGATATCCAGGCCTATCGTATCACCACTACCAAACGCATTGGCTTGCTGGATAGAGCCAGTCAACGTCAATCTTTCGGCACTGGAGTAGCCAGCACCAAACATCAGGTTACCGGTAGGTTTTTCAGTGACAGTCAGGTTCACATCGACCTGATCAACGCTGGTTGGTACTTCAGGTGTTTCTATAGTGACATCTTTAAAATAACCAAGGCGCTCTACACGGTCACGTGATGTTTTGATTTTCTCACCGTCATACCATGAGCTTTCAAACTGGCGGAATTCGCGGCGGATAACTTCATCACGTGTGCGGGTATTACCTGCGAGGTTAATGCGGCGCACATAAACACGCTTGCCCGGATCAACAAATATCGTGAAAGCAACTTCTTTCTTTTCCTTGTTCAGGTTAGGATTTGCATTCACGTTGGCAAACGCATAACCAAAATTACCCATACGTTCAGAAATACGCTTGGTGCTTTCAGTCAGACGAGCTGCATTATAAATATTGCCTTTTTTGAGCAGCAACAAAGAGGCCAACTCCTCTTCCCTGCCCATGGTATCGCCTTCAAGCTTGATATCGGAGACGGTGTATTTATCACCTTCATCAATATTGATGGTGATGTAAATGTCTTTTTTGTCTGGAGTGATGGAAATCTGCGTGGATAAAATCTGCATTTCCAGATAACCACGGTTTTGATAGAACGAGCGCAAGGTCTCGATATCACCCGACAGTTTTTGCTTGGAATATTGATCTGCCTTGGTATACCAGGTAAACCAGCCTGGTGTCGTCAAGGTCAACAAATCACGGATTTCACCGTCAGAAAAATCTTTGTTGCCGATGATATTAATCTGGGCGATCTTGGCTACTTCCCCCTCATCCACAGCAAATGTAACGTTCACACGGTTACGTTCTATCGGCGTAATCGTGGTCGTGATTTGCATGCCATACAAGCCCTTGGACAGGTATTGGCGTTTGAGCTCTTGTTCGGCACGATCTACTGTTGCCTTATCGAAAATACGTGATTCACCAACGCCTATGTCTTTCAAGGCTTTAACGAGTGCATCTTTTTCAAATTCCTTTGTGCCAGTGAACTCCACACCAGCGATGGTAGGACGCTCTTCCAGCAAAACGATCAATACGCCGTCCTGCACTTCAATCTGAACGTCCTTGAAGAAACCCGTTGCATACAGGGATTTGATCGCAGTTGTACTTTTTGCGTCATCAAATTGCTCACCGACTTTGACAGGCAAATAGCTAAATACCGTACCAGCCTCCGTCCGTTGCAAGCCTTCTACACGTATGTCCTTGACGGTGAAGGGCTCAATCGCCAATGCGTTTCCGGTGCAAAGTGCTAATGCAGCCAGAGATAAAGCATGACGACGAAAATGGGCTAAAGTGAACTGCTCGATATGTAATTTCATTGGGTATAAATTTCTTTCAATACTCTCAATATTGCTATCTAAAATGAGTTTATGTCATCAAGCCAGCTATTATGACATTAGTCGGGCAATGTCATTAAAAAAAGCTATTGCCATCATCGTCAATAACAAAAAAAATCCGGCACGCTGTCCCATTTCGACATAACGGTCCTGCAAAGGTTTCCCGGTCAAAACTTCCAGCGAATAATACAACAAATGCCCCCCATCCAAAACGGGTATTGGTAGTAAATTCATCACGCCAAGGCTAATGCTGATCACCGCAATGAAGCCAAGATAAACAACCATGCCTATTCTGGAAGTCTGACCAGCGTAATCGGCAATGGTCAAAGGGCCAGTAATATTCTTCAGGGAAACACTGCCAGTCAACATCTTTCCCATCATTTTGAGGCTGAAGATACTGGTATCCCAGGTCTTTTCCACTGATTTGGCAAATGCTTGCAACAAACCAGCCTGCACTACAGTCATCTCAGGGACCATGGGCTTATATGTTACTTTCATCAGCCCTACAGTCTGACCATTAACTTCCTGACTTACTGGTGTGACTTCAACTTCGAATTTATTGTTTTTTCTTTCAATCAATAGCTTCAACGGCTTGTCGGCACTGGCGTTGACGATTTGCCGG
Organism: Undibacterium sp. Tian12W; assembly: GCF_049339405.1. Classification (NCBI taxonomy): domain Bacteria; kingdom Pseudomonadati; phylum Pseudomonadota; class Betaproteobacteria; order Burkholderiales; family Oxalobacteraceae; genus Undibacterium; species Undibacterium sp. Tian12W. The sequence continues at coordinate 216,541 of NZ_JBMPPK010000008.1, read as the reverse complement.
AAGTCTATTATATCAAGCAGGGGTTTGTGATCGATTTCAAGAATGCGGTCACCTGCCTGCAAACCGGCCCGCTGTGCCGGGCTGTCCGGCAAAAAACCATCGAGAATAACTTCAGTGCTACCCGCAAGATTCAAGCCAAGATGCTGCAAAATATCATTGTCAGCTTCCTTTGAACTCAGTTGCTGGAGAGAGATTTCTACAGAAATTGGGGTATTTCCACTAATTTCCCTGGTGCCAGCCCGCTGTACTTCGAGTACCGGATTACGCCTGTTAACACCAGCCTGCAGCATCTTCCAGCGAAACTCCGTCCAGCTTTGCACCTGCTCACCATTCACTGCTGTCACCAGATCACCGTAGCGCAAGCCCGCCTTGTATGCGACTGAAGAAGTCGAGCCTACGCGCACTTTGGCAACTGGCTCTGGCACACCATGCACAAACAAAGCGGTATAAAGGAAGATAGCCAATAAAAAATTGGCAATGGGGCCAGCAGCGACGATAGCAATGCGCTTCCAGACAGATTGCTGGCAAAATTCACGGGAAAGCTCATCTGGGGCTATTTTTTCCGCCCCCATCTCGCGGGCGTCCAGCATTTTGACGTAGCCACCTAACGGCAACAGGGAGATAGCCCATTCAGTCTGGTCTTTACCCAAGCGCCTGGAGTAGATAACCTTTCCCATTCCCAGGGAAAAACGCAGAACTTTAACGCCACACCAGCGGGCCACAATATAGTGTCCAAATTCATGGATGGTGACCAGTATGCCCAGGGTCACCAGAAAGGCCAATGCGTTTTGTAGCCAGGTCATAAGGAGATCATCGCCTCTGCAACCCGGCGTGCTTCAGCGTCGCAGGCGAGTATGCTTTCCAAGTCTGGTGCCTCACTCGCAGCAAGTTTGCTCAGCGTATGCTCTATGACCTGATTGATCATGCGGAAGCCTATTCTCTTGTCTAAAAACGCTTGGACAGCAACTTCATTACTTGCGTTCAATATGGTTGCAGCAGACTTTCCCTCTTTCAAGGCATCATAGGCGAGTTGCAAACATGGGAAACGCTGGAAGTCTGGTTTGATGAAATTCAGGCTGGCGACCTTCAACAGATCCAGCGGCGCAACTCCTGAGCCTATGCGTTCTGGATAGGCCATACCGTAAGCGATAGGGATACGCATGTCAGGGTTACCCATTTGCGCAATCACTGAACCATCCATATAAGACACCATGGAATGAATCACACTTTGTGGATGGATGACCACCTCAATCTGTTCTGCCGGCGTAGCAAACAGCCAGTGCGCCTCGATGACCTCAAGCCCCTTGTTCATCATCGTCGCTGAATCGACAGAGATTTTACGACCCATGACCCAGTTGGGGTGAGCCACGGCTTGTTCAGGCGTGACATCATCCAGGGTATTGACATCCCTGTTCAGGAAGGGGCCGCCAGAGGCAGTCAATAATATTTTGTGTATGCCATGCTGGCCGGGTTGGCGGTTATAGTTGCCGGGCAAGCATTGAAAAATAGCGTTGTGCTCGCTGTCAATAGGCAACAAAGCAGCACCACTGTCTTTAATGGCATCAATAAACAGCTGGCCAGACATGACCAATGCTTCTTTATTCGCCAGCAAGACTTTTTTACCAGCCTTTGCAGCAGCCAAAGACGCAGGCAAACCGGCAGCACCAACAATGGCTGCCATCACGCTATCACATTCACTGGCGCTGGCAACGGCACACAAGGCCTCTGGGCCAGACAATATCTGGATGTGAGGCAAATTTAATTCTTTTAACAGAATCGCCAGCTCATCAGCAGCCTGCGCAGTACCAACCACTGCAACCTGAGGTAAAAACTGCGCGCATTGCTCAGACAGTTTTTTTACCTGGGTATGTGCGGTCAAAGCAAAAACACCATAGCGCTCAGGATGACGTGCGACCACATCCAAAGTCGATACGCCTATGGAGCCGGTAGAACCTAATATGCAAAGCTGCTGTTTTTTCTGCATGTATTTTATTGCCACAAATCGACCAGAGCTGCCAGGGGAAGCACAGGTATCAATGCATCTATCCTGTCGAGTACACCACCATGCCCGGGCAAGAGATTGCTACTGTCTTTCATGCCGACGCGGCGTTTTAATGACGATTCAAACAAATCGCCTACTACGCTGGCCGCAGTAATCAAAGTCATGGCACCAACAAAGATGAGCCAGCCTTTTCTGGCAACTAATTGCGCAGTGAAAGTATTTTCCAAAGCAGGGATAAAGCTGGTCGCTGCCGCCAATAGCAATACGCAGATCCAGCCACCGATAGCACCTTCCCATGACTTGCCCGGAGAAATTGTGGGAGCGAGTTTGCGCTTGCCAAAAGTTTTACCAGAAAAATAGGCGCCAATGTCAGCAATCCAGACGATGGCCATGACAGAAAACAGATACATCGGTGAACGCTGGAAGAACACCGCAATCGCGATAAAGCAGGCAAAAATACTGATGCCATACAAAGTACTCAGCATGCCACTGGAAAAATTATGCGTTTCCGGCAAGCCCCTGGCTAGTGTGGGAACCAATCTTAAAGCCCAGAATGCTGTGCTCAGCGCAAACAACAAGGGGTGAGAAAAGTCTGTCAGGTGAAATAAACAATAAATCAGCAAGCCAACCCAAAGCGCTGCCATGATGATGGGGCCAGGCTTTTTAAACAAGCGCTGGCATTCCCACATGGCAGCAGCAAAAAACACCACCGCCAGCACAGAGAAAGCATAAAAATTGGCCGAATACAGCACTGGCAACAAAATGGCCAGCAGAACCAGAGCAGTCAGGACACGGGTTTTAAGCATTACTTGCTTTCTTGCTGGGCAGATTGTTCTGACACCTGGGCACTGGTGCGTCCAAAGCGACGTTCACGGTTTTGATATGATGATATGGACAAATCCAGAGCAGCCGCATCAAAATCAGGCCAGAATGTATCGGTGAAATACAACTCACTATAAGCCAGTTGCCAGAGCAGAAAATTGGAAATGCGTGTTTCACCGCCGGTACGGATAAACAAATCTGGCTCAGGTGCATAGGCCATCGACAAATACGCAGCAAGCTGGTCTTCTGTTATTTCCTGATCAGCCTGCCCTGCAGCTCCCCGCTCTTTTTGCAGGCGATTCATGGCCTGCATGATGTCCCAGCGGCCACCGTAATTGGCACAGACCGTTACAGTCAGCCCCTGATTATTGGCGGTTTTTTCCTCTGCAGCGGCTATCATTTTCTGCAATTGCGGGTCAAAACGAGTCAGGTCACCGACCACTTTCAAGCGTATATTATTGGCGTGCATTTTCGCCACTTCTTTTTCAAGAGCGGTCACAAACAAACGCATCAATAATGAAACTTCTTCGGCGGGGCGCCGCCAGTTTTCTGAACTAAAGGCAAAAAAGGTCAGGTAAGAAACACCGCGGCGGGCACAGGCTTCAACGATGCCCCTGACCGCCTCAACGCCCTTTACATGCCCGGCGACACGCGGCAAAAAACGCTTGGTTGCCCAGCGCCCGTTGCCGTCCATAATAATAGCGATATGTTGAGGAATTGCGCCAACTGCCGGAATTTCCTTGGTGGAACTTGTATGGGTCATGTAAATCCAGAATGTGTTGATACGCGGGCGACGACTATACTGTCAACACTTCTTTTTCTTTGTCAGCCAGCAGCTTATCGACTTCGGCAACAAACTTGTCCGTCAACTTCTGGATATCATCCTGCGCACGGCGCTCATCATCTTCAGAACATTCTTTCTCTTTCAGCAATTTCTTCAGAGACTCATTGGAGTCGCGGCGAATATTGCGGATAGCGATTTTGGCGCTTTCACCTTCAGTTTTAACCAGCTTGACCATTTCCTTACGGCGCTCTTCCGTCAGCGGTGGCGTTGGCACGCGTATCAGCTCGCCTTGCGAGGATGGATTCAAACCAAGATCAGCATCACGAATCGCTTTTTCAATTGCATTCAACATTTTCTTTTCCCAAGGCTGCACACCAATCGTGCGCGCATCGATCAAAGTCACATTGGCAACCTGAGTAATATGAGTAGGTGTACCGTAATAATCAACCTGGACATGATCCAGAATGCCGGTGTGGGCACGGCCAGTGCGTACTTTAGACAAATCAGCCTTCAAAGTCTCAATAGACTTTTGCATACGCTGGTCAGAACTTTTCTTGATATCTGCTACGCTCATCGCGCTCTCCTGTACATCTGGGCACGAGCGACGGCTGTGGCCGCGCTCCTTGCCGAATTAATATGAAACAATCCGAAGTGCAGGATTATACGTGCACTAAGGTGCCTTCGTCTCCCCCCAGAATGACATTCTTCAATGCACCCGGTTTAATAATGGAAAATACCTTGATCGGCAGTTTCTGATCACGGCAAAGCGCAAAGGCAGTCGCATCCATGACTTGCAGGTGACGGGCAATAGCCTCATCAAAAGAAATCGTTGTATAACGCGTTGCTGCAGGATCTTTTTTAGGGTCGGCTGTATAGACGCCATCAACCTTGGTTGCCTTCAAGACGATTTCAGCGCCGATTTCCGAACCACGCAAAGCAGCTGCAGTGTCGGTAGTAAAGAAAGGATTGCCTGTACCTGCAGCAAATACAATGACTTTACCTTCTTCCAGGTATTGCAAGGCTTTTGGGCGTACATAAGGCTCTACAACCTGGTCAATGGCGATAGCTGACATGACGCGGGAAGTCAGGCCGACCTGGCGCATGGCATCGGATAAAGCCAGGGCATTCATAACTGTCGCCAGCATACCCATGTAGTCTGCAGTTGCCCTGTCCATGCCTTGTGCACCAGGCGCAACACCACGGAAGATATTGCCGCCACCGATAACGATGGCCAACTCTACACCCATCCTTGATACTTCGGCCACATCGGCCACCATGCGCTCTATCGTCGCACGGTTAATGCCAAACGGATCATCGCCCATCAGGGCTTCGCCAGAGAGCTTCAAGAGCACACGCTTGTAAGCAGGTTTTGTCATGATAGGACTCCTTCTGGTAGTTTAAATAGTTTAAAAGAAATGCGTACTGGATGAAACAGCCTGGATAAGACTCTTCAATAACCATTTGATTTGTAAACTAGCCCGGTCAGGCAATATACAAAGCAAATGGAGCACCACTCCCTACCCGCTCATATTTACACCTGAATACATAAATTTGATGCTCAGACACAAATACTTACAATCGCTGGATTTAAAAAAACGGGCCTTTCGGCCCGTTTTTTTATTTCGCCAATTACGCTTGTTTTGCTGCAGCCACTTGCGCGGCCACTTCAGCGGCGAAGTCATCTTGCTTCTTCTCAATACCTTCACCAACAACAAACATGGTGAACGCTTTGACAGTTGTATTAACAGATTTCAACATCTGCTCAACTGTTTGCTTGTCATTCTTAACGAATGTTTGATTCAGCAAAGAAACTTCTTTCAGGAATTTCTGTACGGAACCTTCAACCATTTTTTCAGCGATATCTGCTGGCTTGCCAGATTCAGCTGCTTTCAGAGCTGCTACAGAGCGCTCTTTTTCGATCAGTTCAGCAGGCACCTGGTCAGAAGACAGGGATACTGGCTTCATCGCAGCGATATGCATCGCTACGTCTTTACCAACTTGCTCATCTGCGCCGTCAAATTCAACAACCACGCCGATACGTGTGCCATGCAGGTAAGAAACCAGTTTGGCAGTTGTGTCAAAGCGGACAAAGCGACGGAAAGACATGTTTTCGCCGATTTTACCAACCAGTGCTGCGCGCACTTCTTCAACTGTCTTGCCATCCAGTGGCAATGCACCCAAAGCTGCGATATCAGCAGGATTGTGTTCAGCGATCAGTTTTGCACAAGTATTTGCCAGCGCCAGGAAATCATCATTCTTGGTCACGAAGTCTGTTTCGCAGTTAACTTCGATCAGGGAACCAACATTGCCGGAGATGTAGGATGCGACAACGCCTTCTGCCGTAATACGGGAAGATGCTTTAGAAGCCTTGCTACCCAGTTTTACACGCAGAATTTCTTCCGCACGGTCCATATCGCCTTCTGCTTCTGTCAGCGCTTTTTTGCATTCCATCATTGGCGCATCTGTTTTTGCGCGCAGTGCACCTACCAAAGCTGCTGTAATCGCTGCCATGTCATTCTCCTAGTTCAAAGGTGTTTAAAAAACACCGATATCAAATTTTGTTTAAAAAAAAGGGCGAACGACTGTTGCCCCATTTTTTGTTTCAAGCCGCCACTGGCAGCTTGAAACCATGTGCCAGAACAGGCAATTAAGCTTGTTCTACTTCTACAAACTCATCAGAACCTGGTTTAACAGCTTCCAAAACTTCGTTTACTGCGTTTGCACGGCCTTCCAGGATGGAATCGGCAACACCGCGAGCATACAAAGCGATTGCTTTGGAGGAGTCATCATTACCTGGGATGATGTATGCAACACCTTCTGGGGAATGGTTAGTATCAACCACGCCGATAACCGGGATACCCAGTTTCGCTGCTTCAGTGATTGCACCTTTGTGGTAGCCAACATCGACCACGAAAATTGCATCAGGAACGCCGCCCATATCCTTGATACCACCGATGGATTTTTGCAGTTTGATCATTTCGCGCTGGAACATCAGGGCTTCTTTTTTGGACAGTTTCTCAACAGAACCGTCTTCGATGGAAGCTTCCATGTCTTTCAGGCGTTTGATGGATGTTTTGACTGTTTTGAAGTTAGTCAACATACCACCCAACCAGCGTTGATCAACGAAAGGCATGCCAGCACGTTGTGCTTCTGCTGCGATGATGTCACGGGATTGACGCTTGGTGCCAACCATCAACACTGTGCCGCGATTGGAAGACAATTGACGGATGTATTTCATCGCGTCCTGGTACATTGCCAGTGTTTTTTCCAGGTTAACGATATGAATCTTGTTGCGATGGCCGAAGATGTACGGTGCCATTTTTGGATTCCAAAAACGGGTTTGGTGACCAAAGTGCACACCAGCCTCAAGCATTTCACGCATTGTTACAGACATAATAACTCCAGGGTTAGGTCTTGAATCCAGCCAGTGATCTGAGCGAATTAATATTTACTATTAATTTAAACGCTGCAAGACACCCTTTTCGACCGGATTCGATTGATAAAATATTAATTAGCAAGTATCGCATTTCTATACATCTACAAGCTAACCATCTATTCTACTATGAAAATCGCATTCCCCTCAAGTGCTGTCTTCAGCCGCATGGTATAGCAAGCATGTCAGGCCGATACGGCAGCGCCCTTCATGGACTATAATTCCGGTTCTGCAACACTTTCGCAATTTTACTCAAACCAAGATTTTAGCGGACAAGCAAACCTGAGCCTGGCCAGACATACGTAGGGGCCACGCCATTTGCTTGTTACGCAAATCCTGGTCAACGACAAGAAAACGTATGGAAGCTATTACTATCAAAACGCCGGAAGATATCGCCGGCATGCGCATCGCTGGCAAACTGGCTTCGGAAGTTCTCGATTACATCACGCCTTTCGTTAAAATTGGCGTGACAACTGGTGAACTAGACCGTTTATGTCACGAATTCATGACTAATGTGCAAGGCACCATCCCTGCCCCGCTGAATTACTGCCCGCCAGGCTATACACCTTATCCCAAAGCCATTTGCACATCGGTCAACGATGTTATTTGCCACGGCATACCGGGCGACAAGGTTCTCAAGGATGGCGACTCCGTCAATCTTGATATTACCGTCATCAAAGATGGCTACCATGGCGATACCAGCCGCATGTTCCTGATTGGCGAACCCAAGATCATGGCCAAACGTCTCAGCGAAATCACCTATGAATGTATGTGGCTGGGTATAGACAAGATCAAACCAGGTGCACACCTAGGTGATATCGGACACGTCATACAGCAGCATGCCGAAAGAGCTGGCTACAGCATAGTGCGCGAGTTTTGCGGCCATGGCATAGGCAAGATATTCCATGAAGCACCGCAAGTCATGCATTACGGCAAACCTGGCACCATGGAAAAACTTTTGCCCGGCATGATTTTTACGGTAGAGCCCATGGTCAATGTCGGCCGCCGCGAAATCAAGGAAATGCCGGATGGCTGGACCATCAAGACCAAGGACCGCAGTTTGTCAGCGCAATGGGAGCATACGGTGCTGGTGACGGAAACCGGTTATGAAGTACTGACTTTGTCGGCAGGCTACCCGCCTATTCCAGACTTCATCAAACTCGCTTAAATCAAACTTAAATCAAACTTAAATCAAACCCGATTAAAATCCTGGCCACATGCAGACACCGGCACTCTCTTTCAAGGAAGAACTGAAATCAGCGCAACTGATCGTCATCAATGCGTTCAAGGAGAATCACAAGGCAGAACAACTGCTGCATGATTTGTGCCGCAACGTCGATCAGCAACTCAGTAAAATCTGGCGTCACTTTGAGTTTCCGAAAGAGGCGGCGCTGGTCGCCGTAGGTGGCTACGGACGTGGTGAGCTTTTTCCCTACTCTGACGTTGATGTGTTGATACTATTGCAGGAAAGGCCGGACGCCGCCTTGCGAGAGAAGCTGGAAAAACTGGTGCAGCTGTTCTGGGACATAGGTCTTGATATTGGTCACAGCATACGTACCATTGATGAATGCCTGCAGGAATCTGCAGCTGACATCACCGTGCAAACCAGCCTGCTGGAAGCACGCCTGGTTACGGGCAGCCGTAAATTGTTCAAGGAAATGCAGCAACGCTATACGGAAGCCCTGCATCCACAAAAGTTCTTCCAGGAAAAATTACTGGAACTACAACAGCGCCATGTCAAATACGAAGACACACCGTATAGTCTGGAGCCCAATTGCAAAGAGAGCCCGGGTGGACTCAGGGACTTGCAAGTCATACTCTGGGTGGCCAAGGCCGCCAATCTGGGTAACTCATGGCGCGAGCTGGCAGAGCGCGGCCTGATCACCGATGTCGAGGCTCGTCAGTTAAAGCGCAATGAGCGTGCCTTCAAGGATATACGGATCCGACTGCATATTTACGCAGGACGCCGTGAAGACCGTTTGATTTTCGACGTGCAGACAGCAATAGCAGAAACCTTTGGGTTCAAGACCACAGAGTCGAGGCGTGCCAGCGAGCACTTGATGCAGCGCTATTACTGGGCAGCCAAGGCAGTAACACAGCTAAATACGGTGCTACTGCAAAACATAGAAGCCGTATTGTTTCCGCAGCCCTCTGTGCCACGCCCGATCAATGAGCATTTCAATGAAGTAAATGGCTTCATCGACATCGCCAGGGACGATACCTTTGAAGCCAATCCATCGACCATACTGGAAGTATTTCTGGCAATGGCCAGGCATGGAGAGCTCAAGGGCATGACGGCCAGGACCTTGCGTGCACTATGGCATGCACGCCTGTTGATTGATGCTGAATTCCGCCACGATATCTTCAATCGCTCATTGTTCCTGCAAATCCTGCAGTCGCCACAAGGGATCACCCATGCCCTGCGGCGCATGAACCAAATGAGTATCCTGGGGCGTTATTTGCCTAATTTCCGCCGTATTATCGGTCAGATGCAGCACGATTTGTTTCATGCCTATACAGTAGATCAGCACATCCTGATGGTAGTGCGCAATTTGCGTCGCTTCACCATGCCTGAGCATGCACATGAATACCCGTTTTGCAGCCAGTTGATGGCAAATTTTAATCAGCCATGGGTTTTGTACATCGCAGCCTTGTTCCATGATATTGCCAAGGGCCGTGGTGGCGACCATTCCATTCTTGGCATGGCTGATGCAAAAAAATTCTGTTATGACCATGGGCTCAGCAAAGCCAATACCGAGCTGATTATCTTCCTGGTACAAAATCACCTGACCATGTCGCATGTGGCGCAAAAGCAGGACTTGTCTGATCCGGACGTGATACAAAATTTTGCCAACATCGTTAAGGATGAACGCCACCTGACAGCACTGTATTTGCTGACGGTATCCGATATACGTGGCACCAGCCCCAAGGTCTGGAATGCATGGAAAGGCAAGCTGCTGGAAGACCTGTACCGCATGGCTTTAAGGGTACTGGGCGGAGAGGCGCCGAGCAAGGACAGGGAATTAAAAAATCGTCAGGAAGATGCGTTGAAAGCCTTGCGCCTGTATGGCCTGGCACCTGACGCGCATGAAAAATTCTGGCATCAACTTGATGTTGCTTATTTCCTGCGCCATGATGCGTCTGATATCGCCTGGCAAACACGTGCTTTGCACGATCGCATCGATAGCCAGACACCTGTGGTGAAATGCCGCCTCTCACCTATCGGTGAAGGCTTGCAAATCACAGTCTATGTCAAAGACCAGCCCGACCTGTTTGCGCGCATTTGCAATTATTTTGACGGCAAGAATTTTGGCATTCTTGATGCAAAAATTCATACCAGCAAAAATGGCTATGCCCTTGATACTTTCCTGGTCATAGAACCGGCTTTTGCAAATAATTATCGTGACATCATTAATTTGATAGAACACGAACTGACAGAGATACTGACGCGTCAGACTCCGCTTTCTCCACCTAATCGTGGACGCCTGTCGCGCATGTCACGCACCTTCCCTATCGTGCCCACAGTCGATTTGAGGCCTGATGACCGTGGCCAGTATTATTTACTGTCGATCTCTGCGAATGACAGAAATGGCTTGTTATACGCAGTGGCAAATATACTGACCAAGTATAAAATCAATTTGCATACAGCAAAAATCATGACCCTGGGCGAAAGGGTAGAAGACGTTTTCATCGTCGATGGCCAGGCCTTGCAAGGTGCACGCAGCCAGATACAGTTTGAAACCGACTTGCTGGACGCACTCAGAATTTAAACGCTGACAACGCAATATTACAACCGAATAATCAACACCCTCGCCTGATCCGCAACTACTCTCAGGCAAGACTACTCTAAAAGCATCATGACTGAACTTGTAAGACTCTCCAAACGCATGTCCGAACTTGGCCTTTGCTCCCGCCGTGAGGCCGATGAATGGATAGCACGCGGCTGGGTCAGGGTTGATGGCAATGTCATCTCCGAACTGGGTAGCAAGGTATTGCCCCATCAAAAAGTGACTGTGGAGAGGCAGGCCGCTGCAGAGCAATCCAAACGCGTCACGGTCCTCATCAACAAGCCCGTTGGCTTCGTCAGTGGCCAGGCTGAAGATGGTTATACACCAGCAATCGCCCTGATCAAGCCAGAGAACCGCTGGGCGGAAGATGAAGTCGATACCCAGTTCCACCCTACCCAATTACGCAGCCTCGTGCCTGCTGGCCGCCTGGACATTGACTCGGTTGGTTTGCTGGTATTAACCCAGGATGGCCGCATCGCCAAGCACCTGATAGGTGAAACCACCGTGGTGGAAAAGGAATATCTGGTGCGCGTGCAATACAGTAAACCTGGTCGTCTGCCAGATGCAGATTTACGTCGTCTGAATCATGGTCTGTCACTGGATGGCAAGAAACTACTGCCTGCCAAAGTCACCTGGCAAAATGAAGATCAGTTGAATTTCATCCTGCGTGAAGGCAAGAAGCGCCAGATCAGGCGCATGTGCGACATGGTAGGATTGAAAGTGATAGGCCTGAAACGCGTTCGCATAGGCAAGATCAAGCTGGGTAAATTACCGGAGGGGCAATGGCGTTACCTCCGGGAAGATGAGCAATTTTAATTAGCACTCTATAGCACTCTTCAAAAAACAAAAGGGCAAGAATTTCAATTCCTGCCCTTTTGTTTTGGAATCAATGACTCAATCATCGTCGTTAGGATCAAGCTCTGGAAACAAAACTTCAGTAAAACCAAATTGTGTCAGATCGCGTATGCGCATGGGATACAAAATGCCATTCAGATGATCGCACTCATGTTGCACGACGCGGGCATGGAAGCCATCTACGTCACGTGAAATTCGTGTACCGAACTGATCATAGCCTTCATACCGCAGAGCACTCCAGCGCGGCACCAGGCCTCGCATGCCTGGCACAGACAAACAGCCTTCCCATGCATCATCAGTCTCTTCAGACAAAGGTGTCAGTACAGGATTGATGAGCACTGTCTCAGGCACAACAGGTGCATCAGGGTAACGTGGATTATTTTTGAAACCAAAAATCACCAGTTGTAAATTCACACCAATTTGCGGCGCTGCCAAACCAGCGCCATTGGCAGCAATCATGGTCTCGAACATATCCTCGATGAGCTCATGCAATTCTGGAGTATCAAACGCAGTGACTTGCTCGGCAACCCTTAACAGTCGTGGATCGCCCATTTTCAGGATAGGATGAATCATGGTGCACCAAATGTAATAAGAGTAAATGACTTAATGTAAATACGGCCAGTTTATAGCTGGCCGCAGAATTGCATTATTTATTCAGGGATTGCAGGAACTCGGTAAATTCTGCACTGGTTTCCTTGTGTTTCAAACCGAGAGCAACACTGGCTTTCAGATAGCCGAGCTTGGAGCCGCAGTCATAACGCGTCGCATTTGGGCGGAAGGCATAGACCGGGAAGTCTTTCAACATGGCAGCAATACCATCCGTCAATTGAATTTCACCACCGGAGCCCTTACCCAGGGTTTCCAGATAAGAGAAAATACGGCCAGACAAAATATAGCGACCAACCACCGCCAGAGTCGATGGGGCAACGTCAGGCATAGGCTTTTCTATTATGCCCTGCACTCTTTCGAGGCTCTCGGTATATGGTGTGCCACTGACAATACCATATTGACGGGTAAATTCACGGGGTACATTTTGTACTGCGATGATGCTGCCACCTTCGGCTTCGTACTGACGTGCCATCTGTGCCATGACAGATGGCTGACCTGCATCCGCGTCCATCAGATCATCTGCCAGCAAGACAGCAAAAGGATCATCGCCAATTACCGGACGGGCGCACAATACCGCATGGCCCAAACCCAGAGCTGCTGTCTGGCGGATATAAATGCAGTTGATGTTCTTGGGAATGACGTTCCTGACCAGATCCAGCAAGGCTTCTTTGCCTGCTGCTTCCAGTTCGCTTTCAAGCTCATAGGCTTTATCGAAATGATCTTCAATTGCACGCTTGTTGCGGCCAGTAATAAATACCATTTCTGTAATGCCTGCCTCAACTGCCTCTTCAACCGCATATTGAATCAGCGGCTTATCAACGATAGGCAACATCTCTTTAGGTTGTGCTTTCGTGGCAGGCAAGAATCGGCTACCCAGACCAGCTACGGGGAATACTGCTTTTGTAATTTTTCTCATTTCAGCTCCTGGAACAAAGTTGAAGCAATTCTGCTTCTGTCAATATAGTTAAACCCAATTCTTGCGCTTTTACCAGCTTGCTTCCCGCATCATCACCAGCAACCAGATAGCTGGTTTTTTTTGATACTGAACCTGAAACCTTGCCGCCCGCTTTTTCTATGATCTCTGTCGCCTGATCACGGCTTAGCGTAGGCAAGGTACCTGTCAATACCAGCGTCTTGCCAGCCAATACCTGCTCACCTTTTTCCTGGACTTCTATCTCCGGCCAATGTATGTCAGATGCCAGCAATTGCTCCACCAACTCCACATTAAGTGGATCAGAAAAGAAGCGGAGTATAGACTTGGCAACCACAGGGCCGACATCCGATACTTCCAGCAACTGCTCTTCCGTCGCTTTCATCAATGCATCCGTATTACCGAAATGCGCAGCCAGATCTTTTGCCGTAGATTCACCAACATGGCGTATACCCAGTGCATAGATAAAGCGCGGAAAACTGGTCAGTTTCGATGTTTCCAGCGCACTCAATACATTTTGCGCAGATTTCTCTGCCATGCGGTCCAGTTCAACCAGCGCGCGCAGACCAAGCTTATACAAATCTGCAGCAGTTGTAACGACATTCTTATCGACCAACTGATCAATGAGCTGCTCTCCTACACCATCAATATTCATTGCCTTACGTGAAGCAAAGTGCGACAGGCCACCCTTGCGTTGCGCAGTACATTTTATCCAGCCACCGCTGCAACGGGCAATCGCTTCATCTTCCGGCTTTTGTATGGGCGAGCCACAAATCGGGCATTCCACCGGCATGACAAACTGGCGCGAATCTGCCGGACGTTTTTCCAATATGCTGGCAACGACCTCAGGTATGACATCACCTGCGCGGCGTACAGAAACCGTGTCACCTATCCGTATATCCTTGCGCTGTATCTCTTCTTCATTGTGCAAGGTGGCGTTGGTTACAGTCACGCCACCAACAAAAACAGGGGCCAACCTGGCGACAGGTGTGATCGCCCCGGTTCTACCGACTTGCACTTCTATATCCAGTACAGAAGTTAAAGCTTCTTGCGCCGGGAATTTGTGAGCGATTGCAAAACGTGGCGCGCGTGATACAAAACCAAGCGACTGCTGGCTGGCAAAGTCATTGACTTTATAGACCACGCCATCAATCTCATAATCCAGGTTATCGCGCCTGGTTTGAATAGACTTGTAAAATTCCAGCAAACCAGATGCACCACTGACCAAGGCATTTTCTTCGCAGACAGGGATGCCTGCCTGTTTATACCAGTCCAGTAAAGCGCGATGAGAAGGAGGCATGCTCATGCCTTCCAGCAGGCCTATGCCATAGGCAAAAAAACGCAGGCTACGCTGAGCAGTAATTTTTGAATCAAGTTGACGCAGGCTGCCAGCAGCAGCATTACGCGGGTTGGCAAACTCTTTGGCACCCGCATCACGCTGGCGCTGATTGAGTTTTTCAAAATCGCGCTTGAACATCAATACTTCACCGCGCACATCCAGTATCTTTGGCGGATTGTCTACCCGCAAGCGCAAGGGGATGTTACGTATGGTGCGAATATTTTCGGTAACATCTTCGCCTGTGAAGCCATCGCCCCGCGTCGCTGCCTGCGTGAAAACGCCGTCGACATAGCGCAGATTAATGGCCAGGCCATCAAACTTCAAATCTATTGCATAGACAATTTCATTTTGAATATCCAGCCCTTCACGGGCGCGGCGGTCAAAATTGACGACATCATCATCTTCAAAGCCATTATTCAACGACAACATGGGCACAGCATGCTGCACCTGGCCAAATTCTGGCAACGGTGCCCCACCTACCCTGCTGGTGGGTGAATCGACGGTTTTTAATTCGGGATGGGTTTCTTCCAGCCGCTGAAGTTCTGAAAACAATCTGTCATATTCAGCATCGGGCACACTGGGATTATCCAGTACGTAATAGGCATGTGCATACCGGTTCAACTCTGTGCGCAAGTGTTTTGCTTGTGCCGCTAGTGTTGAAGTATCTGCCGCCTTGGCGGCAGCATCCAAAAGATCATTCTGCATGTCTGGAATAAATTAACTAAATAATCGCTGGGCACGCAAAGAACCAGCAGGAATCTGCGCCTCTGCCATTGCTGCATAAAATTCATGAACCTGGCCGGATATCTCATCGAGTGCCAATTTGGAAATGGGCTGATTGCCGTCATCCACGACTGTGCCACCCAGACGAGTCGCTAAAGAGCGTGCACAAGCTGCCATGGCACCAAAGCCATCGCGTGCAGGGGCAACACAAGGCACATCCAGCAACAGGGTCAGACGCGAAGTCATGGTCTCGCTGACGCTGACATTGGTCGATAAAGTGAACAGACTGCCACCATCGCCATCAGGCATCATCAAACGACCATCAGGACGCTGATCAAAGCCCATTTTCTCCAATGCTGCGAGCAAAGTATTCAAGGCCCATGGTGCACCGTTGGCAGCGATATTCACGCTCAGCTGTGCGTCATGCTCGGCGACGAATTGATGCAATTCGCGGGCGTTGACCATGACCTTGTTCATATCCGGGATATCCGGGTGTGCACTGAGATTGTCAGCAATCGCCCGCAGTTTCATGATGAATTCAGAATATTCCAATTCATTCAAAGGGCCATTGCGGCTGACCATTTGCACGCCTGCAAACAGGCAGGTGTAAGCCCCACCAACGGCAATCACATCGCGCTCACCGCTGTGGCTTTGGCCTATGAAATGCACGGGTTTTTTACCCACATATTTAAGGTCTGCAATTTCTGCCAGAATTTTTTCACCACGTACCGGTGTTTCAAACTCCAATGGAATCACGCAATCGATTAATTCATCAACTGGCAATTCCTTATCCTGTATTGCTACTGGGGCTTCCATTTCAGTGGCAGTATCTGCATGCATGGGCTCATGATGTTGCGGCACATCGTCAACAGGCTGCACATCGCCATCCAGGCTAGGCTCATGCCTGACTATGGATTCAGCGGGCGCATCAGGATTCATAAGGACATCATCATGTCCATCGCCAAATGCATTTTCAACAGTTTTCTTGGCTTTGTATTCTTGCCATTTATTAAAAATCAGGACGCCGACCACCAGCGTTCCACCTATCGCTAACAAACTAATTTGTAGATCTGTCATGCCGCTTGAACCTCAGTAGCAAAATTGACGGCAGATTCCATATCTACCGCCACGATTCGTGAAACCCCCTGTTCTTGCATGGTGACACCAATCAATTGTTGTGCCATTTCCATCGCAATCTTGTTATGGGAGATAAATAAAAATTGTGTGTTTGCCGACATGCGTTTCACCATATTACAGAAACGCTCGGTATTTGAGTCATCCAGCGGCGCATCAACCTCATCGAGCAAACAGAACGGCGCAGGATTCAACTGGAACATGGAGAATACTAGCGCAGTTGCTGTGAGGGCTTTTTCACCACCAGATAGTAAGTGAATGGTTGCATTCTTTTTGCCAGGAGGCTGCGCCATGACTTGCACGCCAGAATCCAGAATTTCATCGCCCGTCATGATCAGTTTCGCCTGACCACCGCCGAATAAAATCGGGAAAAGCTCAGCGAAATGGTGGTTCACCTTGTCAAAGGTATCTTGCAACAAATCGCGTGTTTCAATATCAATCTTGTGAATGGCATCCTGCAAAGTCGTGATTGCCTCAGTCAGATCAGCATGCTGTGCATCCAGGAAAGTCTTGCGCTCAGTTGCCTGCGCCAACTCATCAAGAGCGGCCATATTCACGGCACCCAAAGCAGCAATCGCATTGGTCAGGCGGGTAACTTCGCCCTGCAAATAAGACGGCTTGAGATCATCATGCAGTTTTTGCGCCAGGACTTCTTCATCGACTTCAAAATTGCGTAATTGTTCCGAGAATTGTTCCTGGCTCAGACGTGCAGCCTGTTCTTTCAATTGCAATTCAACGATACGGTCACGTTGTGGTTGCAGGCTACGCTCCACCTGCATTTTGGATTCTTCGTGATGACGCAGCTGCTGCGTCAGTTGATCCAGCTCATGACGGGCATTTGCCAGCGCCACTTCCTGTGAGCTGCGTCTGTCCAGCAAATCTTGCAAACCAGCTTGTGCAGTCTGGTCGTCCATGGATTCCAGCTCAAGCTGCCCCTGCTGCATGCTGGCAAATAGCTGTGCGGATTGTTCCAGCGCGGTCGCGATACTGCGGCGCAATTCTTCCATCTTGCTGCGGTGGGATTTTTCTGCAAAAGCAGCTTCTTGCGCAGCAAGTTCCAGATCGCGCAGACGCTGTCTGGCTTCATTCAATTGCTGCTCTTTTTCCAGATAAGCGGTCTGGCCTTCTTCATGGGTTTCCTGCAGCTCCGCCAGGTCCATGTCCAGTTGCTCAAATTTTTGCTCGGACTCGGCACGGATTTGCTGCTGTTCACCCTCTTGCGCAGCGATTTCTGCCAGATCACTGCCTATCTGGGTGCTGCGCTGATTAAAGCGTTCCTGCACTTCAGACAATTTCATGAATTCGATTTGCAGACTATGGGTAGTCTGTGTAAGGCTACCCACACGCTGGCGCAAGTCTTGCAATTGCTGCGTAGCTTGGGTGTAAGCAGATTCCGAACGTACGGCACGGGTTTTGGACTCGTCCGCCAGCATGTGCTTGGCGCGGCATTGCTTGGTGATGTTTTCTATCTCTTGTTGACGTCCCAACACGCCATCTTGCTCAGAATCCGCGGCATAAAAACGCACACTGGAGCGGGCAATGACATGGCCCTGTTTGGTGATAAAACAGGCACCGGCTGGTAACTTAACCCTGTCCATGAAGGCGGATGTAATATCGTCAGCGATGTACACCTGATGTAACCAGTCTTGCATCAAACCACGCAAGCCTGCATCATTGAGTTGCAACAAATCGATGAAAGGCTTGAAGCCAGCCAGAGGAGTAACTGTTTCTGCCACGATAGTCGGTGCACAGACAGCCAGCTTGGCAGGTGGCGCATCACCAAAAAAGGCCTTTGCCCAGTCCAGGTTCGACATTTCCAGCGCTGCGGTACGTTCGCGCAAGATGGATTCCAGAGCAGTTTCCCAGCCAGCTTCGATATGCAGTTTTTGCCAGATTTTTGGCAAACCACTCAATTCGTGCTTTTCCAGCCATGGCTGCACCTTGCCCTGACTCTGTACTTTTTCCTGTAATTGCTTCAGGGCTAGCAGGCGAGCTTCCAGTTGCGCATATTCAGCACTGTCCTGGTTCACTTGCTGTTGTGCCTGTTTGCGCTCATCTTCCAGCAAAGGTAAGCGCTCTTGCGCTTCTTCCAGCTGCATGGTGAGCTCTTCCAGCACCTGCTTTTTTTCTTCCAGTTGCATCGACAAATTGTCCAGATGCGTCGTATCCGGCAATACCAGGCCCTGTTTTTCCTGCATCAGGCGCTCGCGTCGGGTTGCCAGGGTGTTCAGGATATTTGACGCATTACGCTGATGCGCAGATTCCAGCTCTATCTGCTGCTGCATCTGCATGATTTTGGCGCGTGATTCTGTCGTCTTCAGTTGCGACTCACGCCATATTTGCTCCATCGCGGGCAGCTTGTCTTGCTGTTGCTGGCTGACTTCCAGTGCCTGCTCGGCGCGCATGGCCAGCTCCTCAACATGGATTTCGCCTTCAGACAAATCATCCTGGAATTGCCGACTCTGGTTTTGCCATTGATCGCGCTGCGCAGTCAGTGACTGCAATTGTGATTGCAAACGGCTGCGAGATTCGATGACGAATTTGATTTGCGCTTCCAGGCTGCCAATCTCGGCATTGGTCTGGTACAAATGACCTTGCGCCTGATGCATGCGGTCGCCGACGGCATAGTGGGCCTGGCGCATTTGTTCCAGCTCCAGCTCGACATGGCGCAGCTTGGCTGTTTGTTCTTCGAGGTCGGTTTGGGTCTTTTCTATCTCGGCGAAATGCTTTTTTTGTTCGTTTTCTGCTTCTTTTTTACGCAGCAACCACAACAATTTTTGCTTTTCTTCCTGATCAGTCTGCAATTCGCGGAATTTATTGGCAACAACAGCTTGTGCACCTAACCTGTCCAGGTTGTTATTCAATTCGCGCAAGATGTCTTCCACACGCACCAGGTTTTCATGGGTGTCGTGGATACGGTTCTCTGTCTCGCGGCGGCGCTCTTTATAGCGGGAAACACCGGCAGCCTCTTCAAGGAAAATCCTTAACTCTTCCGGGCGTGCTTCGATGATGCGCGAAATCATGCCCTGACCGATGATCGCATAAGCGCGCGGCCCCAGACCAGTACCAAGGAAAATATCCTGAATATCGCGGCGGCGCACTGGCTGACCGTTGATGTAGTAAGTAGACGTGCCATCACGCGTCAAGGTACGTTTGACGGCAATTTCACCGTATTGGCTCCATTGGCCTGCGGCTTTGCCCATGCTGTTATCAAAAACCAGCTCGACGGATGAACGGCCAGCGGGTTTGCGGTGGGTAGAACCGTTAAAGATAACGTCCTGCATGGATTCGCCGCGCAACTCGGAAGCCTTGGATTCACCCAAAACCCAGCGCACAGCATCAATAATATTGGATTTACCGCAACCATTAGGGCCGACAACACCAACCAGTTGGCCAGGAACCTGAAAATGGGTGGGATCTACAAAAGATTTAAATCCCGCTAATTTAATAGAAGTTAATCGCACTTTATATAATTTTATTATCTTTTGCAGTCAAATCTACCGCGTATCGTATATATGCCAAGGCCATCAATGCCAGCCGCGTTCCTGTATCGCTGCATCATACCATCGTAAGAGCAAAATTTTCAGTTTTCAAACTTATGACACAATTTACATATTAATCAGTATTTCACGCAAGTACAGGTGAAAGCCTTTCTCTATAGAATCCTCAGGACGCTATAATACGGATTGCAATTAAAAAGCAGCAAATTCAAGCAGACCAGAGAAATAAGCTAAAAAAGCCTGTTTAGCGTCGACAACAATTCGAAAAATGACATTTAATCCCTATCTCAGTAAGTTGCAGCCGTATCCGTTCGAGAAACTGAAGCGCCTGTTTGCCGATGTTGTGCCAAATTCCAAATTTCCAGCCATCAGTCTGGGCATAGGCGAACCCAAGCACCCTACTCCCGCTTTGATCAAGGATGCCATTGTCGACAATATGGCAGGCTTGGCCAGTTACCCATCGACTGCTGGCTCTGATGCCTTGCGCAACTCCATTTCGGCGTGGCTGGGGCGCCGCTACAATATACCGCCGCTGGATGCAGCAACTCAAATTTTGCCTGTCATCGGTTCACGCGAAGCTTTGTTCGCCCTGGCACAAACCGTTATAGACCCCAGCGCCTGCAAAAATGGACCACCATTAGTGGTATGCCCTAACCCTTTTTATCAGATTTATGAAGGCGCAGCCTATCTGGCCGGGGCTGAGCCCTATTTTGCCAATGCTGACCCGGACCGCAATTTCGCACCTGACTACAAGAGCATCCCTGAATCAGTCTGGCAGCGCGTACAACTGCTGTATATCTGTTCACCGGGCAACCCCACTGGCGCAGTATTGAATCTGGATGACTGGAAAGAGTTATTTGCCCTTTCAGACCGTTATGGTTTTGTTATTGCTGCAGATGAATGCTATTCCGAGATTTATTTCAAGGCCGAAGCACCGCTGGGCAGCTTGCAAGCCGCACGGGGACTGGGCCGGAACGATTATCAACGCCTGATTACCCTGTCCAGCCTGTCAAAACGCTCGAATGTACCTGGCATGCGTTCTGGTTTCGTCGCGGGCGATGCGGAAATTATCAAGAAATTCCTGCTGTACCGGACTTATCATGGCAGTGCCATGAGTCCCAACATACAGGCTGCCTCAGTCGTGGCATGGAATGACGAAATGCATGTACAAGAAAATCGCGACAAGTACATACGCAAATTTGCCCAGATCACACCGATTTTGCAAGAAGTGCTGGACGTGAAACTGCCTGATGCTGCCTTTTACTTGTGGGCAAAAATTCCTGACGCTATGGGTTTGTCGGATACAGAATTCGCCCGTCGCCTGTACGAGGAATATAATGTGACAGTTCTGCCCGGCAGTTATCTGGCGCGAGAGGCCCATGGCATCAACCCTGGGCAAAACCGTATACGCATGGCTTTGGTGGCTGAGCCCGAAGAATGCCTGGAAGCAGCACAAAGGATAGTCAGCTTTTGCAAGAATTTTACTCCGGCAGCAGTCTGATACTGCAGCCAAACAGCAACCAGACACAAGATTATTTCGGTTTTTATTTTTTACAATTTCATTTGAAGACACTCAACATGACTCAACAATTACAGCAAATCATTGATCAAGCCTGGGAAGACCGCACAAATTTCTCGCCAAAATCTGCCCCTGCAGAAATCCGCGAAGCAGTTGCCCATGTATTGAGCGAACTTGATGCCGGCACCTTGCGCGTTGCGCAAAAGATTGAAGGTAGCTGGCAAGTCAATCAATGGATCAAAAAAGCTGTATTGCTGTCTTTCCGCCTGGAAGACAATATCACTATGCCTTCTGGCGAGCACATGCAGTTCTTCGACAAAGTGCCAACCAAGTTCGCCAATTACACGGCTGAAGACTTCGTCAAAGGCGGCTTCCGCGTAGTACCACCTGCAGTTGCACGTCGTGGCAGCTTTATCGCAAAAAACGTGGTGTTGATGCCTTCTTATGTCAATATCGGTGCTTATGTCGATGAAGGCGCGATGGTTGATACCTGGGCGACAGTCGGTTCTTGCGCGCAAATTGGTAAAAACGTGCATTTGTCCGGCGGCGTTGGCATAGGTGGCGTACTGGAACCTATGCAAGCCAACCCAACCATCATTGAAGACAATTGCTTCATCGGTGCACGTTCAGAAATCGTAGAAGGCGTGATCGTTGAAGAAAATTCCGTGATTTCCATGGGCGTGTATATCGGCCAATCCACCAAGATTTATGACCGCGCGACAGGTGAAGTCAGCTATGGCCGCGTACCGTCAGGCTCTGTCGTAGTTTCTGGCAATTTGCCGTCTGCTGATGGCAAATACAGCCTGTATTGTGCAGTGATCGTGAAACGTGTCGATGCACAGACACGCTCCAAAACCAGTATCAATGAATTGTTGCGCGGCGCTTAAGCACTTTTGCGTTTTTTTGTATTTTTATTTTAATAATTAGCTCAGCTTAGGGACACATCATGGCAGCGATGGAGAGGTTATTTCAATTGATGAAGGAAAAACATGCATCTGACATGTTTTTCGCGATGAATTCGCCCATACACTTGAAAATCAATGGCAATCTGCTCCCTATCAATCAGCAGAAAATGGATCAGGCAAACATCCTGTCGCTGCTCAGCGAGGTAGTAGAACCTGAACATATGGAGCAACTGGAAGCTGAAAACGAGCTTAATGTCGGTATCGGCGCTGCTGGCATAGGCCGCTTCCGTCTTTCGGCGTTCCGTCAGCGTGGCTCTATCTCTGCTGTGTTCCGTTATGTGCCCGGTGATATTCCCAAGCTCGACACCTTGCATCTGCCGCCAGTACTGGCTGAGCTGATTATGGAAAAACGTGGTTTGATCTTGCTGGTCGGCTCTACCGGCTCAGGCAAATCAACCACGATTGCATCCATGCTGGATCACAGGAATGAAGTCAAGACTGGTCATATCCTGACACTGGAAGACCCGATAGAATTTCTGTTCCGCAGTAAAAAATCCATCGTCAACCAGCGTGAAATTGGTAGCGATTCTGAAAGTCTGAAAACTGCGCTGAAGAACTCATTGCGTCAGGCACCTGATTGCATCCTGATTGGTGAGATCCGCGATCTCGAAACCATGATGGCAGCGATTGCCTATGCACAGTCCGGCCATCTGGTATTGGCGACCCTGCATGCGAATAATAGTTATCAAGCTTTGAACCGTATCATCAGTTTCTTCCCCATGGAAACACGCAGTGCATTGTTGCTGGATTTGTCGTCTTCCATACGCGCGATTATCTCGCAACGCCTGATACGCGCTATAGACGGTGGTCGTGCACCGGCGGTCGAAATCATGCTTAATACCCGTTATGTGGCAGAGTTGATAGAACAAGGCGATATCTTCCAGATCAAGGAGGCGATCGAGAAAAGTTTGTCACCTGGTTCGCAAACATTTGAGCGCGCCCTCATGCATTTGATACGTGAAGGCCTGATCACGCAGGAGGAAGGCCTGGCCAATTCTGATTCTGCCAATAACCTGTTATGGCTGCTGAACAATGAAGCATCCACTGCCGTAGCAGCAAAGCCAGAACCAGAACCAGAAACCAAAGAAGAAGCTTCTTTCACAGAATTTACCCTGAACGTATAAAGTATGATGCGAAGCATTACCCTGTTTGGCATTCCAAACTGTGACACCGTTAAAAAAGCCCGTACCTGGTTGCAAGAGCAGGAACTGGCTTTTGAATTCCATGATTTCAAAAAACAAG
Organism: Undibacterium sp. Tian12W; assembly: GCF_049339405.1. Classification (NCBI taxonomy): domain Bacteria; kingdom Pseudomonadati; phylum Pseudomonadota; class Betaproteobacteria; order Burkholderiales; family Oxalobacteraceae; genus Undibacterium; species Undibacterium sp. Tian12W. The sequence goes on along the minus strand of NZ_JBMPPK010000008.1, from coordinate 192,895 downwards.
GCCTGGACCGTGCCGCCATACAAACTTGGCTGGAGCATCAAGGTCTGGATGTACTGATCAACCGCAAAGGCACAACCTGGCGTGCGCTCAGCGATGCAGAAAAAGCCTCTGCCGAAGATACAGAACAGGCCATCGCACTCATGCTGGATAAACCATCTGTGATCAAACGCCCGGTATTGCTGATCAATAACGACGGCAAATCGCAAGTGAATGTCGGTTTCTCAGTGCCACAGTATCAGTCCATTTTTCATAAGTAAACATGAGTAAAACACTAGCCCTGACCGAACAGCTGATTGCGCTGGATTCGGTCACACCTGAAGATAAAGGCTGTCAAAACACTTTGATCGCCCTGCTGGAACCTCTGGGTTTTCAGTGCGAAACCATACAGTCTGGCGATGTGACCAATCTGTGGGCCAGACGTGGTCAGGCCCAGCCTTTACTGGTGTTTGCTGGTCATACTGACGTCGTACCTACTGGCCCCGTTACACAATGGCAGTCTGCTCCATTTATACCTACTCACAGAGATGGCAAGCTGTATGGTCGTGGTGCGGCTGATATGAAAACTTCGATTGCCGCTTTTGTGGTGGCAACAGAAGAATTCGTCGCTGCTCACCCAGATCATAAAGGCTCTATCGGCTTCCTCATTACCAGTGATGAAGAAGGCCCTGCTACGGACGGCACAGTTGTTGTCTGCGAAAAGCTCAAAGCTCGTGGCGAACAGCTTGATTACTGCATCGTTGGCGAACCAACATCCGTAGATAAACTGGGTGACACCATCAAGAATGGCCGTCGCGGCACCATGTCAGGCAAGCTGATCGTCAAAGGTGTACAAGGCCATATCGCCTATCCGCAACTGGCAAAAAACCCAATTCATCTGGCCGCCCCTGCCATGGCTGAACTGGTGGCTGAAGTCTGGGATGAAGGCAATGAGTATTACCTGCCTACTTCCTGGCAAATGTCGAATATTCATGCCGGCACAGGTGCTTCTAACGTGATACCTGGCGAAGCGGTTATCGATTTCAATTTCCGTTTTTCCACCGCCAGTACAGCTGAGGGCTTGCAGCAACGTGTGCATGCCATACTAGACAAACATGGCCTGGAATATGAGTTGAAGTGGACAGTGGGTGGCCATCCTTTCCTGACACCCAAAGGCAGCCTCAGCGACGCACTGGGTGATGCGATACGTGCTGAAACTGGTATAGAAACTGAACTCTCCACTACCGGTGGTACATCTGACGGCCGCTTCATCGCCAAGATCTGCCCACAAGTGGTTGAATTTGGCCCACCAAATGCCAGCATCCATAAAATTGACGAACATATAGAGCTGCAATACATAGACCCGCTCAAGAACATTTATCGCCGCACTCTGGAAAACCTGCTGACCTGATCAGCTTACCACTGGCCGATATGGAAACAATATGACTACACCCGCTACTACCTTTCTGACCCTGCGCGATCTGTTGCGCTATGCTGTCACCCGTTTCAACAAAGAAAAGCTGTTCTTTGGCCATGGCAGCGCCAATGCCCTGGATGAAGCAGCCTATTTGCTGCTGCATACCCTGCACCTGCCACTCGACAAGATAGAACCTTTTCTGGATGCGCATTTATTGCCATCAGAAATAGATGCCGTATTGCGCGTGATTGACAAACGTGCAGTCGATCGCGTGCCCGCCTCCTACATCACCAATGAAGCCTGGCTAGGCACTTATAATTTCTACGTAGATGAACGCGTCATCGTGCCGCGTTCATTCATCGCTGAACTGATCCCTGAGCATTTTTCACCATGGGTGACAGATCCAGAAGCCATCACCAACATCCTTGAACTGTGCACCGGTTCTGGCTGCCTGCCCATCATGCTGGCAGATATGTTCTCTGAGGCGCATGTGGATGCAGTCGATATTTCCAAAGATGCGCTGGAAGTGGCAAAGCGTAACGTGGCAACCTATGAATTGCAGGACCGCATTACCCTGATCGAGTCTGACCTGTACAGCAATGTGCCGGACAAGAAATATGACCTGATCATCACCAACCCACCCTATGTGAATTCCGGCTCAATGTCCAAGCTGCCCAAGGAATACACGCACGAACCACAAATTGCCCTGGCAGGTGGTGATGATGGCATGGACCTGGTACGCAAGATAGTTGCAGGCGCTGCACAACGCCTGACTGAAGATGGCTTGCTGATGGTAGAAATTGGCAATGAACGTGCCTTTGCCGAAGCCGCTTTCCCGGAACTGAACCTGACCTGGTTGAGTACCAGCGCCGGTGATGACATGGTATTTTTGATAGAGGCTGAGCAACTGAGCAATTTCACTGCATAAATCAGTGTAGTACAGTGCAATAAACATAATGAAGACGGGCAAAACCAGTTTTGCCCGTTTTTCCATTTTTTCGCATCAACAATAGTATTACCCATTAATTAAGTTTATATGATACGTCTTCAACAAGTCGTCCTGGCGCGCGGCATCAAACCATTATTTGACAGCGTCGATGTGACGCTCAATCCCGGCGACAAGATAGGCTTGATCGGCTCCAACGGCGCAGGCAAATCCAGCCTGTTTGCCATGTTGCGTGGTGAATTGCATCCTGACCAGGGCAGCATCGATTTCCCGGCCAAATGGCAGCTTGCCCACGTTGCGCAAGAAACACCACCACTGGAACGCAGCGCCATCGATTACGCAATAGATGGCGACGTTGCATTGCGCAAACTGGAGGCACAACTCGCTGAACTGGAAGCCCAACCAGAGAGCTATGAAAATGGTATTGCTATCGGCAATATGTATGGTGCTCTGGCCGATGCCGATGCCTACACCGTGCGCCCGCGTGCAGAACAATTGCTGCTGGGCCTGGGGTTCAAGATCAATGAACTGGAACAATCAGTCGCCAGTTTTTCTGGTGGCTGGCGTATGCGTCTGAACTTGGCACAGGCACTGATGTGCAAATCCGATTTGCTGCTGCTTGATGAACCAACCAATCACTTGGATCTGGATGCCATCATCTGGCTGGAAGACTGGCTCAAGCGCTATGAAGGCACACTGATCATTATTTCCCATGACCGCGACTTCCTCGACGGCGTGGTAAATGTCATCGTGCATATTGATGAGCGCAAGCTCAAGCGCTATGGTGGTAACTATTCCGGTTTTGAACGCCAGCGTGCAGCGCAACTTGAACTGGCGCAGGGCATGCTGGAGAAACAAAACCGCAAACGCGCCCATTTGCAATCCTTTATTGACCGCTTCAAGGCCAAGGCATCCAAAGCCAAACAGGCACAGAGCCGTATCAAGGCCTTGGCACGCATGGAAGAAATGGCGCCTTTGCGGGCAGCTGCCGAGTTCTCTTTTGAATTCCGCGAGCCACTGAGTGCGCCGAATCCCATGCTGGTGATGGAAGATGTGGATTGCGGCTATCGTACAGAATCAGAAACTGATCACAGTTTCACCGAGAAAAAAATCGTGGGCGATGTCAAGTTCACGCTGCAAATCGGTCAGCGCATTGGCCTCTTAGGTGTGAATGGTGCAGGTAAATCTACACTCATCAAAACCATCGTCGGCGACATCGCACCATTGAACGGTGTCATGCAAACTGGCAAGGGTTTGTCGATCGGCTACTTTGCTCAGCACCAGGTAGAAATGTTGCGCCATGACGAATCACCACTGTGGCATTTGGCCCATATCGCCCCTGATGTACGTGAGCAGGAGTTACGCAACTTCCTGGGTGGCTTCAACTTCCCTGGCACCATGGTGAGCAGCCCGATCAAACCATTCTCTGGCGGTGAAAAAGCCCGTCTGGCACTGGCAATGATAGTCTGGCAGCGCCCCAACCTCTTGCTGCTCGATGAACCAACCAACCATCTGGATCTGGAAACCCGCGAAGCCCTGACTGATGCCCTGGCGCAGTTTGAAGGCACGCTCGTCGTTGTTTCACATGACAGGCATTTGCTGCGTGCAACTACGGACCAGTTCATCATTGTTGCTGACGGCAAGCTGCAACCATTTGATGGCGATCTGGACGATTACAAAGACTGGCTGTTCAAAAACAAACTGGAAAAAGCCAACCCTGCCCTGCCAGAAAAAACCAAGGCGCAGGAAGCTGCTTTGCCACAAGCCAAACCCATCCCCGTTGTCAAGGTCGATGACAAGGAACAACGCAAACGCGATGCCGACGAACGTACACGCCTCGCCAATCTGCGCAAACCAATAGAAACACGCATCAAACGTCTTGAAGAACAGATGGCCAAGTTGAACATCAAAAAGAAAGACATTGATGCACAGTTGGAAGATGGTGATATCTATAACGATGCCAATAAGGAAAAGCTGAAGACACTGTTACTTGACCAAGCTTACGTCGTCAAGGAGTTAGGGCAGATAGAAGCTGACTGGCTGGAACAGCAGGAATTTCTGGAAGCAGTAGAATAAAGCAAAGGGGCGCATACAGCGCCCCTAGTTTTTTGATTCAAGGATTAAACCCAATCACATGGGTCAACCTGGTAATAGACCCGCAACTGTTCATACAAGGCTGGATGATATTGAGCAAGGTCGCGGCTTTTCTTGAAGAAGGCTTCAGTCACGACAGCAAAAAACTCTGCCGGATTGGTCGCACCATAAGGATCAATGACGGTAGTAATATCATTGGCTATCGCATGATGCAGTAGTGCATACTCTCTTTCCATCAACGCCGACCATGCCTTGTAAGCTGCGGCAGACTTTAAAGCTGGAGCGCCATTGGTCGTTCCCGTTTCGCTATCAAGCTGATGAGCAAATTCATGGATAACCACATCCTGCCCCCGCGCTTCATTGTCGGGATTATGCGCTGCCTGATCCCAGGCAAGGATGACACGACCATCACTCCATGATTCACCGCTCAATCCCTGATTGGTATGCGTGACGATGCCGTCGCTATTCATTTGAGTCCGGGGCGCCACGAATGCTGATGGATATACCAGGACATGCGTGAGCTGCGGATACACATCTGATTCACGATTCAGCAACAGGAGGCAAGCCTTGCCAGCAATCGTCACCCTGATTTCATCCGTGATAGTCAAGCCACCACAACCAACAAAAGTTTTTTGATAGAGAAACTGACGTATGCGCTTCTTCAACTGCATTTGCAAGTCAGTCGGCATACGCGTATAGCCAGGCAGGTTTTTGCGCAAAATTTTAGAATAATTCAAGGGAAAGGCCTGGGACAACACATGACGCAAGCGCAGCCTGGGCAAGACAACGATGCCAAGTACGAGTAAAACAATAATAAGGACTAACCATTCCATATCGACAACCTAATCAGGATTGCGAATGTGATTTGCATCTAACATTCGTTGATCAGACGCAAATGGGCGCGACGAAGTCAAACTCAATAGCAATTAATATATAAGCTCATGACCCTTGAAAATCAGCTTATCAGATCACATGGCATTAAATAATATGAATAAGATAATTTCGTGAGAAGATATGATGGATTGATTTTTCCTTCGCAAGCCTGGACCTTACTATGAAACCTTGGGAAACCTTAAGCTCAAAGATACTAATCAGCGATAACTGGTTAACACTGGCCGCAGATACATGCAAGCTCCCTAAAGGACAAATAATCGAACCTTATTATGTACTTCATGAAGCAGACTGGGTGCATGTATTTGCTCAGGCAGATGATGGCCGCATATTGACGGTAAAGCAGTTTCGTTACGGCGTAAAAAAGGTTTGCATAGAATTACCGGGTGGTGTCATTGATGAGGGTGAGACAGCTCTCCTTGCCGCACAAAGAGAATTATTGGAAGAAACAGGCTACACCGCCACTCATTGGCAATCTTTAGGAACCATGTATGCCAACCCGGCCCGTCAAACCAATACCATTCATTTGTTTTTTGCTACCGGGCTTAGTTTAAAAAATGAACAGCAACTGGATGTGTCTGAAGATATAGAATTCGACTTTCTGGCTATTCCTGAAATACAGCAAAAAATAGAAACCAATGAGTTTTCACAAGCACTGCACGTAGCCTCGTTTTACCGAGGACTGCATGCATTAACCCTGAATACGAATAAATAATGAGAAGCACTCTGAAAAAAAAGATCATCGAAGTATGCAATAACAAAATAGAGCAAAAAGGCAGCAATGTTGGCCTGTCCTTTTATGCCTTCTTTGCCAACAAAAACGATGACCCGCAATTACTGATGGAAGCTGCCACATGGTGGATTATGGAAAACAAGTTTGATCACTTCGAAAAGGCAGTCAAAATCAAGACCATCGTTGAAGCTCTGGAGGCAAGCTGAACAATTAGCAGCTCCCTGCAACAATAGAAAAGCGCAGGCATAATAAAGAAATCAAACAACTTCTTCATTCAGGCATTTCTCCAAGACATGAGCGCTCTCTTCTCCCCCATCAAGCTTGGTTCGCTAAGTTTAAAAAACCGCATCATCATTGCCCCCATGTGCCAGTACTCTGCAGAAAATGGCAAAGCGACCGACTGGCATCTTATTCATCTGGGTGGACTTGCTCTGTCAGGTGCCGGTTTATTGATACTTGAAGCCACCGCTGTAGAAGCGATAGGCCGCATTTCTCCTGGCGACCTGGGTTTATGGTCAGATGAGACTGAAGCTGCGCTGGCGAAAGTGTTGACTTCGATACGCCAGTATTCTGCCATACCCATTGCGATACAGCTCGGCCATGCTGGACGCAAAGCCTCGAGCCAGGCACCATGGCATGGTGGTCAATTAATTGCACCGGAAGACGGTGGCTGGCAAATGGTAGCACCATCGGCTGTGCCGCATGCGAAAGCTGAGCGTGCACCATTGGCATTGGATGATACCGGCCTTCAACGCGTGAAACAGGCTTTTGTTGATGCAGCGGTACGCGCGCACCGCTTGGGTATTGATGCAATTGAGATACATGCAGCACATGGTTATTTGCTGCATCAATTTTTATCTCCCATTTCCAATCAGCGCACAGATCAGTATGGCGGTTCGGTCGAAAACCGTTTACGGTTTCCCCTGGAAGTATTTGATGCCGTCCGGGCGGCAGTTCCCGAAGACAGCATGGCAGTTGGCCTGCGCTTGTCAGCAACAGACTGGGTGGACGGTGGTCTGGATATCTCGCAAAGCAAACTCTTTGTCCAGCAATTGCAGGAGCGTGGCTGTGACTTTATCCATGTTTCCAGCGGCGGGGTTTCACCTGCCCAGAAAATCCCGCTGGGGCCTGGTTATCAGGTTCATCTGGCAGAAGAAATCAAACAGCATTGCAGCATACCGGTCATTGCCGTGGGCCTGATCACGGATGCTCATCAGGCAGAAGAAATTATTACTGCCGGCAAAGCCGACGCCATTGCCATCGCCCGTGGCATTTTGTATGACCCGCATTGGCCCTGGCATGCAGCGGCGCAATTAGGCGCGACAGTGGATGCGCCAAAGCAGTACTGGCGCTCTCAACCGCGTGATCAGAAAAACCTGTTTGGTGATACCCGCATAGGGCAAAGATAAACAAGAAGTAGGTGACGTCACAAAGCTGGGGCAATGCAGCTTTGTGATGCGTGATCAGGCGCTTACCTGCTCTTCTGCCCATTGATTACGCATAGAGTCACTATCCGGGCGTCGGCCCAGCCAGGCTTCATAGGCGCCTGTATCAAACTGTACAACGTTGCAGTTTTCTACCGAGATCAGATGCGCAACCACAGACTGCTGTGGCCTCCACATGATCGATTCACGATATGGCAAAGTGCACCAATCCTCAAAGCTGTCATACCAGACTAATGCTACTGGTTTTTTGCTGACTCCGGGCGGCATTTGCTGGTAGTAGGTTTTTATCGCTGCCTGCGTATCTGTAATTGCCTTCTTGCGACACACCATGAGGTAATTAATCATGGATATCACATCTTGCGGTATCTTTTGCGCACCTGCTTCCCAGTTACTCCAGGTGCGTACTGAGACACCACCAATCAATTCTGCCGCTTCATGCTGGCTGAAATGCAGCAGACTGCGCATTGCCTTCAAACTTACACCATTCATATTTATTTTTTACTCAAAATTTAATTGCTGCTAATGAATAAAACCTCAGTTCAATTTTTTTAGCGCTTCTTTGACATAATTGGCATTCGAACTATTTGGTGATAATTCCAGAAAGCTTGTATAAGCTTTTTTGGCTTTCTCATTCTCATTCAATAACGCCCTGGCATCACCCAGGTTCAGGTAAGCAATTGAGCGGGAAGGATCAATCTGCAAAGTATTTTCAAACCAGCGCGCTGCCTCTGCATATTTTTGCTGTTTGAAATAGACAAAACCAAGGTTGTTTGCCGCCAGACCAAAGTCAGGTCTGTATTTCAGAGCCTCAGTAAATGCAGCTTCTGCCTGAGCATATTGCTTCTCTTTATATAATTGTAGCCCATGGTCATTGGCTCTTTGTGCCAGTTGCCTTGATGAGCCATCTACCATTTTAGGTGCAGCAATTTTTTGTTCGCCACCATTGAGGTTCTTGATGACGATGGGCGTGTCACTACCTGCTTTGCTCACCGCACCATCAAGCTTGTTGTTGAGAGCAATGGCATCAGCTGATAGCTGGTTGGTTTTGGCATTCAAAAATTCGCCTTCACCACGTATTTCAAAAACAAACTCCCCGCCTTCAGAGCCTGGCAAACTGCCAAATGCAGGCGTTTGTTGCGATACGCTTGATACCGCAGGCGCAATATAGGCTGCCAACTCTGTCGCGGTGATCATGCCATCACCATTCATGTCGGCCTTGCCACTCAGTGCCTGTAGCAAGGTCCAGGTAAAGACAGAATGACCATTAGGTCCGCCGTCAGCAACCAGTTGATCGGCACCACCTGCCGTCAGCATCTGGCGTCCCAAGCGCTTGCTATTTTCACGCAGGAATGCGCTGGTGCCACCACCACGCGTCAGCCCCAGCCCGCTATAACAGGCATCCATAACAAACAAAATATGTTTGGCATTGAGGCTCTCGGCAATGTTCTGCAAATCTGTCATGGGAATGGCATCGACAGACAATTGCTCAGGGTCAGAATCAACGGGGATGATATAACCCAGGTTACGGCCAGAACTCAGCTTCCTGGTTGCACCATGGCCTGCAAAGAAGACGAAGACCCTGTCATCTTTTTTCAATTGCCCATGCCCCAGTTTTTCATGGAACAAGGCCAGGATATTATTGCGGGTCGCATCGGCATTGGTCAGTGTCAATACCTTGTCATTGGCGAAACCCATACGATTGATCAGGGTGTCGCGGATAGCATTGGCATCCTGCACTGCATATTGCAGCTTGGGCCATTTTGCATAGTCGTTGATACCAATGACGATAGCCCAGCTATTTTGATAATCGGTACTGATACTGACTTTTTCTGGCGTAGGCTTGCCACCCTTGGCAATTTTGAAGTCCGTGCCATCCCATGATGCAAAGCTATAGCCATCAGCAATCAGTTTATCGAGTACCAGCGGCAAGGCCTTAACCGTGCGTTCGTGGATATCGTGGAAGAGGATAATGCCGCGTTGCTCTTTCTCCAAAGTGCCAAGTACACGTCCGGCAATCGAATTAGGCACAGGATCAGCCCAATCCAGCGAATCAATATTCCACATGACTGAACGCAAGCCCAGTTTGTGCAGGATTTGCATGCCTTCTTTATTCTTTGCACCATAAGGGAAGCGGAACAAGGATGAACGTGCAGGGTCTATCGCCTTCAGCAATTTATCTGTCTGCTCAATTTCTGCAGTCAGATTATTGCCGCTTTGCTTGGACAGCAAAGCGTGGCTGAAACTATGATTAGCCAGCACATGGCCTGCACTCAATAGTTTCTTGCTGGTTGCAGCATTTTTATTCAGCGATTCCTTGCCCTGTGCATCAACACTTCCGACGTTCTTACCCACCTGGAAGAACACGCCTGGCACATTGTATTGCTTGAGTATCGCTGCAATTTCATCGGTATAGGTAGCGTGTGGGCCGTCGTCGAAAGTCAACACGACGGTTTTTGGTGGCAAGCCCTGACCGAAAATTTCCTTGTCCTTTTCGTCGGCTGCTTCCGGTTTTTCCGGGTAAGGCAGGATGAAGCCATAATCCTTGAGGATTTGTTCGCGGTTATACAGCTTGCGCAGTTTGGCGATGTAGTCATCCCAGCGCTCACGCTTCAGTTCTATGGAGCGGGATTCAAAACGCGAGAAAATTTCTTTAAGTTCTTTGTCGTATTCTTTTTCGATTTCACTGAGTGCATTCAAGTCGTCAGTAACGCGCTTGTGCAGCTTGATAGCTGGCAGCGTTTGTTCTGTCGCTATCAATGTTTGCATCTTCAGCAAAACTTCGCGGAATGCGAGACGGTCTGCATCGTATAAATCTTCACCAGATTCTATATAGGTCAGGATGGTGTCAAAGCTGGCTTCGCGCTTGGCATTGCTGAGTGACTTCAATTTACTGAAAAAAGCGTCCAGATCATTGAGCCTGACCAGATTCTCATGGAACAAAGCCTGCCCTACCCGGTTCGCCTCATTGCGCTCTTTGGGATTAAGTTTTTTCTCATCGGCCAGCAAGATGATGATTTTGCGATAAGCAACCAACAAGCCATTCAGGTCTTCTGGCAATTTGGCTGGATCAAATGCATCTTTTTGCTCAAGCTGGGAGATTGCCGCTTTGCTCTCTGGAGACTGATTAGATTTTTGTACGACAAAATAAGAGGCGACAGTCACGCCGATGACGGCGATGGCAGACAAGATAAGTTTTTGAGGTTTCATCAGGAAAAATACAGACTGGCAATTAACAAACAAGCGATATCATATTGCAAATGCCATGCAGCATGGTTGCTTAATGTGCTGCTGCGGAAGGAACTACACAATTTTTTTAAACTATTTTCCTAATTTCTCCAGGTTTTTAGCAGCTTCGCGGTAGGTCAGCCCAGAAAACAGGCTCTGATTTTCTTGCAAAAAGTCTCGTATGGCAGCGGGATCATGCCAGGCATAGTCACGCAAGGCCCAGCCTATCGCTTTACGGATGAAAAACTCTTTTTCATCTGCCAGCGCCAGGGCATAGGTAAATAATCCGTTCACGTCGGTCTGTTCGCGCCAGCCTAACTGATGCAATAAGGCGATGCGCCTTACCCAAAAATCGGGATGCCCAAGCGCTTTGTCCATGCCAGCTTGCATATTCCGGCTCGCCGTCAAATTTTGCTGCAATACGTCGCCGACGATACCGGCCAGACCATCGACAGTATCCCACCAGGATTTTTGCTGTACCAATACGAGCAAGGCTGGCACATCTTCCAAACGTAAGCGCCGGTAATGCCTGGCCAGGATATCCACTGCCAGATACTGATATTCGCGCTGTTCACAGTCCCACAAGGCATTTGCGATCTGTAAAAGTTCATCCGCATCAACCGTTTTCAATTGCCGGATAATATCTACACACGTCTTGCGCCTTTCAGGTGCGGGAATACCCAGAAATTCAAAACGATTTTTCATATAGGCACGCATGGCCTGTGCCCTTACCGGGTTTGCAAGCGACGATAAGCTAAGCTGAGATTGACTGATAATTTCTTTCATACCGATTGCTCCAAAAGTTGTGAAGATGCCGCAAAAAAACAAACCTTCTTAAAAGAATAGGTGCACTCAAATACTTTCAAGCACATATTCTTTTATGTTAAAGTCATTGCGTTTTGTTCATTTTTTACTGCCGCATTTCGTCTGCACATCCCCCAATCATATCAAGCCAGCGCAGGAGTCGTCTCATGTTCGCAGCCATACCTGAAGCACCGCAGCACGCCATCAAGAATCGTCCCCTGTCAGAATTAAACACCGATGTAGCCGCCGTAAGAGCCGTTGCTCAGGCGACTGTCAGCGTAGAATTGTTTACGATACCGTTGTACATGAATTCCATGTATTCGATCTACGGCACGCATCAGATCAATTCCAAGGGTAACAATTATTATAAAGGCCGCCAATGGCCAGGAATGGCGACCACGGCAGACGCCAGTACAGCTAATGAGCGTGCCTTCAATGTCATCTTCAGCGTATTCATACAGGAAATGCTGCATTTGCAGATGGCAGCGAATATCGCCACGGCGATTGGTGTCAGTCCCAGTTTTACTGAAAATTCAGGTCTGCAAAACAGTGAGCGTGGCTGGATTTGCTACGGTCCGGACACACACAAAATACCCTGCATAGTTGATCTCAGAGATACCAATAGTTACAAGGATGTCAGGGTCAATCTAGAGTCGCTGAATAACAACCAGATAGAACTGTTTTTGGCAATCGAGCAGCCAGAAAAGCAGGCTCGCGAAGAATTGCGCCACAACGCCGACAAGTATTTCCCGGATATACCTTTGGCGAACTGGACTCCGGACAAGGGCTTTGCTGACTTGCCACTGTTCGGCACCATTGGCTATATGTATGAATGCTATGCCAAATACATCAGCATGGAATATACGGATGGCCAGACACTGTGGCAAAAACTGTTTGATAACAATGCGGTGCAAAAAGACATGTTCAATGTCCACAGCACACCTAAACAGCCAAACGAAAGTCACCCCAAAAAAGAATATCCGCAATTTGATACTTTGTTTGGCCCCGAAGATCTTGATGGCGGGATGGCAGGTTCGCAAAACAAGGCCATCGACATGATGTGCGCGATTACTGATCAGGGTGAAGGTAATTCTGCAGGGATCAAACACTACCGCCGCACTCAATTACTGCGTGCCGTACAGCCTGATTATCGCGAATCGGATGAAGGCTTGATCGCTGATTATCCTGCGTATGACGGAGATGGCAATAAGGCGGCATCCAGGGATGCTGCGGCACGCTTCCACAGTGCAGCATTTGATCACTATGAGCGCTTCCAGGATATCCGCAAGGAGATGGAACATCCTGGTGAGACCGCCGCTGATCATTTGCTGACCTGGGAGCAATGGCATGCAGTTGCAGGCAATCACTGGACAGCTGCCATGCTGACCAATAAGGAATATGATGCGGCGTCAGCGCCACAAAATATCCCTACACCTGATGACGTTGCCGGTGCACTGAATCGCCTGAAAAGCGAAGGCGCAAAAACCGTACAGATGTTAAGCAGCGTATCTGCAGGCGCCATTTATGGTATTACCTCGGTACTGGACGAGTACTGGGCAAACAAGGAAACGAACTTCCCCTATCCATCCATGGTTGGGTCAGGCGACCGCATGTCGATTTGCTGGGCGATCACAGGTTGTTCACCAGATTTGTCAGTCAGTGTTCCGCTGCCAGACAAGAATATTTTGTACCACTCTTGCCAGGGACTGGATTTCAACGCCAACAAGGTAACGGAATCAGAAGAAGCAAATAATCAATGTGCTGCAATTGCGGTTTATCATAGTTGCCGTGGTTCAAACGGTTGCAAGGCCCAGGGTGGTTGTGGTTTTGCCCAGATAGATATGGTTGTTAAGCCGGAAAAAGAAGCGGAAAAAGAAGCAGACAAAGAAGCGCTTGTAGCCGCAACTCCAGACCGTGGTTCGCATGGTATTTGCGGCGCTCCTCCAGGACCGCCGCCCACAGGCACCTTATATAGCGCAGCTAGCGACAACCGCTGTAAAACCTATGGTGGCTGTGCCGTGCCCATCTCTGCATCGCAACTGTTCCCTGCAAGCGGCACAATGAATTTGTATACTTTTGATGATGCGCCACCACATGCAGAGCATCTATTGAACAAGAACATCAAATTCAAGCAAGGTGACAGTGTGTTTGACACGGCCTGGGCGGCCTACAGCACGGTGATGACGACCCGCCACAAAAACCCTGGGGAAATGCCCAAGCCAAATGATTTGCGCCTGGCTTTGCCTCCTTCAACCTGATGATTAAGCATGCCTGAGCAGTACACTATGCACACTTTGCAGCCACGTCTGGGCCTGCCCAACCTGGGCCTGGGCGTTGGTCTGCGCAATACGCACTTTGAGCACATACTTGAACACGGAGCCGGAGTAGCCTGGTTTGAAGTGATTACAGAAAACTTCATTGATAACCATGGTTATGCACGCCACGTTCTGGAACGCATAGCGCAAACCTGTCCCATTGTCATGCATGGTGTTTCGCTGTCGATAGGTAGTACAGATGGCCTGGATTTCAACTATCTAAAAAAGCTCAGGCAACTGGCAAAGGAATTACAACCAGTTTGGGTATCTGATCATTTGTGCTGGACAGGCGCAGCAGCAATGAATACCCATGATCTGCTGCCACTACCCTTGAATGAGGCCACGCTAGCGCATGTAGCTGAACGAGTACGCATAGTGCAGGATTTTCTGGAACGTCCACTGATTATAGAAAACCCCAGTACCTACGTAGAATTTGAACAGTCAAACATGGCGGAGGATGAATTTCTAAGTCGGTTAACCGAAAAAACCGGTTGTGGGCTACTGCTGGATGTCAATAATGTCTATGTGTCTGCCTACAATCACGGCTTTGATGCTGAACGTTATATACGCAACCTGCCTGCGAACCGCATCGTGCAAATTCATCTGGCGGGACCAAGTCATCATGGCGACTATATGATAGATACGCATGATCAGCCTGTGCCAACTCCGGTCTGGCATTTGTATGCACTGGCGCAGACATTGACGGGTGGTGTTTCCACGCTACTGGAATGGGATGCCAATATCCCGGCTTACCCAGATTTACTGGCAGAACTGTACAAGGCACAATTGGTCATGACTGGTCATTTTCCAGAGATGAAAATCAATGCTGCATCGGGCACAAGCATTTCTACGCCTGTGCATTTTCAACTGGAAGAACTCAGCACTTCATGAGCCAGTCTGCACCTGATCCGTCGCTATCGCAATTGCAGCACTGGTTTTTAACGGTAATGACTGCGCCTGGTGGCCTTGCGAGAGGCTTGTCGCTGGCGCAGGAGCATCTGGGGCTGGAAGAATCAAGCGTAATCAAGATCACGCCGGGCAAGCAATCGCGCATGCATATTTATGCCCATGGCTATATCCTGCGTTTGCAGGAATGCCTGCAAGCTGATTTCCCGGTTCTACATCGTTTGATGGGCGATGAATTGTTTAATTTTTTTGCCCACAACTATATCTGGCGACATCCTTCCCGTGCGCCGTCTTTGTATGATTTAGGTGCTGGTTTTGCCAGTTTCCTGCTGCAGAGTCAACCGAAAAATACAGATGAATTAAAGACTGGCGAAGCAGACCTGCTATTGCAGTTTCCGGTAGAGATAGCAAGAATGGAACGGGCATTTACCGAGGTAATACGGGCACCTGGACTGGAGAATAATCGTAAAATCAAAACCCACAATGCGTTTGACTTGCTGATGGGTTCACATGCAGACATCCATATCCCGGCCTGTGTACGGCTACTGAAAACCAGCTTTCCTTTACTGGCGTACTGGGAACAGGCCAAACATGCGCCTGCCGACCAGGATTTACCAGCACCGCCAGATCCAGAAACCAGTTACATCGCATTTACCCGACAGAATTACCGTGTGCAATTGGTCCCCCTGCTTCCATGGCAATATTATTTTTTACAAGCTGCTTGCAACAATCCGGATATACATGAGTGCGCAGTAAAGTCAGCACAAGAAACCGGTCTGGATATTAAAGCACTACTGGCAGATATTTGTCTGTGGCAGCCACAAGCCCAAGCGCTTGGCCTACTGACGACAGAAGAAGTGGCTTTGACCTGATCAAAGCCACTTCTGAAATGCAAAATTAACCGGCATTTATAATTGCTGTCCTGCCCTCCCCTTTATTCAGCAAGTCTTTTGCAGCCAGTGCCAGAAAAGCATCGACGGCAGAGCTGCTGCCATTGCCACCAGTCTGTATGCTGGGCACCATGGCGATGTGGCCTTTTTCTATCGCTTCAGCAAAGCGCAGCAAGACTGTTTGCTGGAATTGCAGTTCTGGACCACCGTAGGCTTCTACGTTCAATTCAGTCGCTTTCGCCTGCGCCTCACCTATCTGCTGGATTTGGTAAGCCTCAGCATTGGCAAGGGTACGTTTTGCATCTGCCGCACCAGAAGCAACCTGACGCGCTTCTTCCGCCGCCTTGATTGCTTTTTGGACGGCAGCACTACCGTGATTTTCTGCAATCTTGACGGCCAGTTCTGATTCGGTAATGGAAGTTTGCTGTTTTGCGCGGGCTTCTGCTTCGCGCAAAATACGTTCTTGTACTGCCGCAGTTTCCTTGGTTTTATAGGTTTCCAGTTGCTCTCTTGATACCTGGCGCTCACGCAATTGCTTCAGGATAACTTCAATCTGGGTATCACCATTTTTAGCGCGCGGCGTGCCTATCAAGACTTCATTCAGGGTCAGGTTATAGCCTTCAAAATTCTTGCGCATTTCTGCTTTTGCACGCTCTTGTATGTCTGAACGTTCCTGCAGCAATTCGATCAGTGTCTTGCCCTGGCCTATGTTCTTGAAATACGCAGCCACCATCGGATCCAGGGTTTGCTCTACCAATTTCTGGATGTCACCAAATCTTTGTATGACCAGCGGTGCCATTTTGTAGTCGATATTAACGACAACTGACAGGGGCAGATCTGGCTCGAACGCATCTTTGGTAATCAATGACACTTCGCTCAAATGTTTGTCGAGTTCATGTGACCCCACCTGACCGGACTGCCATTTCAAGATGAAGTTGGTTGTTGGCACATCAATGACACGTTTTGCATAGGGGTTCAGCGCATATTTGCCTGGTAACAGTGGAGATACTTGTACACCTTTTTCATCACTACTGACCAGTTCGCCGTGGCGGTATGCGTCCCCTGTCACATCATTCCCTGCCTTACCGGTGTAAGACACGACAACGCCGACATAGCCAACCGGCACTACGCGTTTCTCTACTATTTCATAGCTGGCAAAACGTGCGTTCAGATAATAAGTACCTTCCACCAGCACCTGCAACTGACGACCTTTGTAACCACCAGCTTCGATAAACACCTCAGGATTTTGGAAGTCATGATGATAGTTGCGACCTTCATGCGGATCAGCGCCCACCACCGGGGCAACGATAGTACCCTCGGGCAAAGACTGTCCTTCATGCGTGGTGATGACTGCCAGTTTATCGTCACGTATCACCAAGGGCAGGAAACCATTACGTGTGCGCAGTTCATCAAGCATTTCTGCCAGTTGGCCAACCACAATACCATCGTTACTGATATTGCCATCACCAGGCAAAGGCAAGGCATAGACACGCTCAGCAGTCAGCACCACAAATTGTGCCAGGTTGATCGCGTAAGTACCTTCACGCAGTATCTTGCGTTGCAAACCTTTTTGACCAGCATTGGTCAGGAAGCTGCGGACATCGGTAAAGTCATTGGCCTCCTTATTGCAAGCCAGGTTTTGTGTGGGTGCCATGGCTTGCCCATCGCGGGCAAATACATAAGCCAGAGTACCTTGCTGTATGGTCACCAGATCATGCCTATGTATGGAATATTGAAACGGGAAAAACATATGGAAGCCACCACGCAAGACTTCAGGCTGGAAACCAGCCTCGCCATTCAGTGCAATAAACCCATGCTGGACAGAACCACTGGCTGACCATTTCTTTTCAACGATACCGATTTTTTCATTCGAGATATATACGAGCACATTACTGCTATACAACAGCAAAATAAGAACAACAACGATGCTTGCCAAAATAATTTCAAACATACTTAGCCTCTTCTTTTTTAAAATTCCGGTTTGTTCCGGACATGCAGCAGCGCTACTGGCATCTGGTAGATGCCAGCAGTACAACGGGGATTTGTGTGGGTAGTGTTACGATAATGAGGAGCCTGTCACACTCCTCATTAGATTAGACGGGTCGTCGCGGCGACTCGATGACGGTAGGTTTTTGAGACTTGACAACTTGCATGGCTGTCGCGATCAGGCCACTCATATCACCCAGGTTAGCTGGAACAATAATTGAGTTATTGGTTTTAGCCAGGTTACCAAATGCACTGACATATTGTTCTGCGACTTTCAGATTAACGGCATCTGCACCACCGGGTGACTGTATCGCTGCGGCTGTCTTGCGGATAGCTTCTGCACTGGCCTCTGCAATCGCCAAAATAGCTGCCGCCTGACCTTGTGCGCGGTTGATCGATGCCTGTTTTTCACCTTCAGATTTGGCTATCGACGCTTCACGCTCACCTGTCGCAATATTGATCTGCTCTTGCTTGCGGCCTTCTGACGCAGCGATCAATGCACGTTTTTCACGCTCAGCAGTAATTTGCGCCTGCATCGCATGCAAAATTTCTTTTGGTGGTGTCAAATCCTTGATTTCATACCGCAAGACCTT
Organism: Undibacterium sp. Tian12W; assembly: GCF_049339405.1. Lineage (NCBI taxonomy): Bacteria > Pseudomonadati > Pseudomonadota > Betaproteobacteria > Burkholderiales > Oxalobacteraceae > Undibacterium > Undibacterium sp. Tian12W. Next base: position 174,674 of record NZ_JBMPPK010000008.1, on the reverse strand, counting down.
GACACCCCAGTTGGCTGCAGATTCATCAATCGCATTCACGATCGTGGTATTGATGTGGTCGCGCTCTTCAAAGGTTTTATCCAATTCCATTTTACCGATAACAGAACGTAAGGTGGTTTGCGCCAGTTGTGTGATCGCCGCAATATAGTTTGAAGAACCATATGAGGCGCGCATGGCATCGGTAATCTGAAAATATAAGATACCATCTACCTGCAACTGCGTATTGTCCCTGGTGATACAAACCTGCGGCGGTACATCCAGTGGGATTTCTTTCAGTATGTGTTTATAAGCGATGCGATCAACAAAAGGCACCACGATATTTAAGCCTGGCCCCAGCGTGGCATGATATTTACCCAGACGTTCCACTACCCAGGCATGCTGTTGTGGTACGACATTGATGGTCTTGAAAACAAATACCATTGCCAACACTAATAAAACCAGAGCGACGCCACCTATATTTTCCATATCCTTACCTTTATTGTTATTTAGACTGTCTTGTATCGATCTATATTGATTTTTGTACTGCTATGAAGGTTTCACTATCAAACGGCTACCTTGTATTTCTTCAATCACATAAGCACCGGGATAGCCTACCGAGTGCTGTAATTCCACATCCCACATGGCACCGCGATACATGGTTCTCGCGGCAAACTTGCCATTACCTAATTCTTTCCATTCATTGACTTGCAAGGTTTGACCGATATCCATATTCACATTCGGGTCACGGGCTGCATTGGCATTTTCTTTCCAGCCGTATTTACTCTTGTGCAAAGCCGCAGTCGCAAGCGCGCCAACAACAGCCGCTACGATCATTTGGCTTTCTGTACCCAATTGAAAAACAGCAGCAACAGCCCCTGCCACCAGACCAATTGAAATCATCAATAAGTAAAACGTACCCGTGAACAACTCAAATATCACGACTACGCCAGCCAGTATCATCCACATCATCCATCCGCTCATATTCTTATTCTCCTTATCAATTTTTGTATTTATAAATTCTGCTACTTTTGCATTTTCCACGACTGGCTTATATTTTTCATCGGTAATCGCCGTAGAAATTTACCCACAAAAAAGCCCCCGTTACCTAGCGTGGTAACGAGGGCTTTTCCAGGAATTTTGTTGAAGTATTGATTTTCTTTTTCTTTAGTTTCGACAAGGGTAGTCTAGTCTTAATTTTAAAATATACAAGGGTCTCAATCAATTTATGTTGCGGCGCACCAACAAGAAAAAACGGGAATTCTTTTGCAAGAAATTCCCGTTTTTACTTCAAGACCAAAACTATTTATTTTCCAACCGCGGCCAATTTCTGCCAGGTATCAATCACAGAATCAGGATTCAGGGAAATTGATTCTATTCCTTCTTTCATCAGCCATTCAGCAAAGTCAGGATGATCAGATGGGCCCTGGCCACAGATACCAACATACTTGTCGAGTTTGCGGCAAGCCGCAATGGCGCGTGACAGCAAGGCGCGCACTGCAGGATCACGTTCATCAAAATCTGCAGCCAGCAATTCCATACCAGAGTCGCGATCCAGACCCAGGGTCAACTGCGTCAAGTCATTGGAACCGATAGAGAAGCCATCAAAGAATTGCAGAAATTCTTCTGCCAGAATTGCATTCGATGGTACTTCGCACATCATGATCAGGCGCAAGCCATTTTCACCACGTTTGAGGCCATTTTTTGCCAGCAGGTTCACGACTTTTTCAGCCTGGCCCAAAGTACGTACGAAAGGAACCATGATTTCTACATTGGTCAGACCCATCTCATTACGTACACGTTTCATTGCCTGGCATTCCATTTCAAATGACTCGGCAAAATCCGGTGCCAGATAACGCGCAGCGCCGCGGAAACCCAGCATAGGATTTTCTTCATCCGGCTCGTAGCGTGATCCACCTATGAGCTTCTTGTATTCATTCGATTTAAAATCAGACAAGCGGACGATGACTTTCTTGGGCCAGAATGCAGCAGCGATAGTCGCGATGCCTTCTGCCAGTTTATCTACATAAAAAGCTCTTGGAGAGGCATGTCCACGGGCAACAGATTCCACTGCTTTTTTGAGGTCAGCATCAATATTCGGATATTCCAGTATTGCCTTTGGATGTACGCCGATATTATTGTTGATGATGAATTCCAGACGTGCCAGGCCCACACCTTCATTTGGTACTGACTGGAAGTCAAATGCCAGTTGAGGATTGCCGACATTGAGCATGATTTTCAAAGGCAGCTTGGGCAATTCACCACGCAACTCTTCAGTGATTTCAGTTTCCAGTAAACCATCGTAAATCTTGCCTTCATCACCTTCAGCACAAGAGACTGTGACCAGGGTGCCGTCTTTCAGTACATCAGTCGCATCTTCACATCCAACGACAGCTGGCACACCCAGTTCGCGGGCGATGATCGCTGCATGGCAGGTGCGGCCACCGCGGTTGGTGACAATCGCGGCAGCGCGCTTCATGACGGGTTCCCAGTTGGGGTCTGTCATGTCGGCAACCAATACGTCGCCGGGTTGTACCCTCTCCATCTCGGATGGGTCATGAATAACGCGTACGCGGCCTGCGCCTATCTTTTGACCAATCGCACGGCCAGAGGCTAATACTGTGCCGCTGCCTTTGAGTTTGAAGCGCTGCTGCGCATCAGTGGCCTTTTGCTGGGATTTAACTGTCTCTGGACGAGCTTGCAGGATATACAGCTTACCGTCACGGCCATCCTTGCCCCATTCGATGTCCATAGGGCGACCATAATGTTTTTCGATGATGGTCGCATATTTGGCCAGTTCTACTACTTCAGTGTCATTCAGGGAATAACGGTTGCGCAATTCCACTGGCACATCGACTGTTTTGACCGAGCGGCCAGCCTTGGCTTCACCAGTGAATTCCATCTTGATGAGTTTGGAGCCAATATTACGGCGGATAACTGGCAATTTACCCAGTTCCAACATAGGTTTGTGGACATAGAATTCATCAGGATTAACCGCACCCTGCACTACGGTTTCGCCAAGGCCATAGCTGGACGTGATAAACACTACGTCCTTGAAACCGGATTCTGTATCTATCGTGAACATGACGCCAGCAGCACCCAAATCGGAACGCACCATGCGCTGCACACCAGCAGACAAGGCGACTTCAGCATGGGTAAAGCCTTTATGGACACGGTAAGAAATTGCCCTGTCGTTATACAGTGAGGCAAATACATGCTTCATTGCCTCCAAAATATTGTCAATTCCGACAACATTCAAGAAAGTTTCTTGCTGACCTGCGAAAGACGCATCAGGCAAATCTTCTGCCGTAGCTGAAGAACGCACGGCGAATGACATTTCAGCCGTAGAGTCAGAAACCAGCTTGTTGTAGAACTCTTCTATCCCTGTCAGCAAGCGTGGCTGAAATGGCGTGTCGATGATCCATTGACGGATATCTGCACCGGCTCTTGCCAGTTCCTTGACGTCGTCGATATCAAGCCCCTCAAGACGGTCGGCAATGCGTTTTTCCAGTGGTAAACCGCCATCAACACTATGCGTCAGGAAATCGCGAAAAGCTTGTGCCGTGGTGGCAAAACCACCAGGAACCCGCACACCGGCAGTTGCCAGCTGGCTGATCATTTCGCCTAAAGAAGCATTTTTCCCGCCGACGGATTCAACATCCGTCATGCGTAAATGCTCAAACGAGGCAACATAAGTTGCTTCAGTAATTGCTGCGTTGGACATAACAACCTCTTTTTGATGGTAAGAAATCTTTGCTGTTCCATGCTATTTAAAGCCGTGCTGCTTCGTATCCCGCTATTTTTTTGTTATTCTTGAGGCGAGCTACGCTGGACATGCTGTTGCAGCATTTTACATTGTGTCCTGCAAGATTTATCTAAACGGAATAAGAATTTGCAGTCTTTTTTGTTTCTAAGAGTACAAATATATTTCGTCCAGTCTATTGTCATTATTCATATAAAACTATCATGTCAGATACTCCCCAGCAAGCACGGCCTGCAGCTAACCGTACCGTCTTTTTCGTCTCTGATGGTACTGGCATCACTGCGGAAACCTTCGGTCACTCGGTATTGACGCAATTTGACCTCAAATTCAAGCAAATTCGCCTGCCTTTTATCGATACGCTGGAAAAAGCCCACGAAGCCGTGCGCAAGATCAATGATGCCTATACGGCTGAAGGCAATCGCCCCATCGTCTTTTCCACACTGGTCAAAGCTGACCTCGCTGGCGTTGTTTTTAAATCCAAGGGCTTGCACATGGATTTGATACAAACCTTTGTGTCACCACTGGAACAGGAATTGGGTGTCAAATCCACCCACACCATAGGGCGCAGCCACAATATTACAGACTCTGAAGAATATAAAAACAGGATAGAAGCCATCAATTTCTCTTTGGCACATGATGATGGTCAGTCCAACAAGAATTTATCAACGGCGGATGTAATACTGGTGGGCGTGTCGCGCTCAGGCAAAACGCCAACCACGCTGTATCTGGCGATGCAATATGGTATCAAGGCCGCAAACTATCCTTTGATTCCTGATGATTTTGAACGAGGCAAGTTGCCATCGGCATTGCCTGAATTTAAAGGCAAGATTTTTGGCTTGAGTATTGCGCCTGAACGTCTGTCAGAAATTCGTAATGAACGTCGCCCCGGCAGCAAATATGCTTCCCTGGAAAACTGCCGCTATGAAGTCAACGAGGCGGAGCTGATGATGAAGCGCGAAGGCATACGCTGGCTGTCATCCACTGCAAAATCGATAGAGGAGATTTCGACCACGATTTTGCAGGAAATTAAATCTGACGTACGGATTTACTGATTTTTTGTCGCCAACTGCTGCCGGACTTGCTCAAAAAAGCAGATTGCGGCACTGGCGGCTACATTCAGTGACTCTATCGCCGCTTGCTGGGGTATGGTCACTGTGCTTGTAGCCATGGACATCAATTCAGGTGAGACGCCCTGCCCTTCATGACCAAACAGCCAGACTACTTCCTGATTCAAATTACTTTGATAGATAGTCTGCCTGGTATGAGAACTGGTGGCCAGCACTGGTATCGTGGCTTTACTTAACAATGCTGGCAAATCGACATTTTCAAAAATATTCAGTAAGAAATGTGCCCCCATACCTGCACGCATGACTTTGGGTGACCAGGCAAATGCGGTACCGGGGCTGCAAAATACATTTTTTATACCCGCCGCCGCTGCGCTGCGCAGGATGGAGCCGAGATTACCAGGGTCCTGCAAATTATCCAGTATCACAGAAGAGGCCGCCAGGGCCGCTGGAAATTCAGGTGCTGGCGTGGCAATGATAAACATAACACCTACGCCATGCTCAACCTGGCTTAGCGCCTTGTACAAGGCATCCGGCAGGCAAATGCATTGCGTTCTCTGTTGCTCGCTTTGCGCCAAAACAGCGGCCACCTCGGCATGATGCAGGCTGCTTTCTGCAACGATGCAATACTCTGGTGCACCCAGATGCTGGAAGTAGGCTTCACACAGATGCACGCCATCAAGCAAGGTGCGACCGGCCTTGCGCCTTGCCTGCGAACTGGTGGCAAGCTGTTTGAATTCCTTGTAGAGAGGATTGTCGCGGGAAGTAATCGATTTCATTTATTTGAGTAAAGCTTTCACAGGCGCATAAGACTTTCGGTGTATCGGCGATACACCATGTTCACGCAAACGCTCCAGATGCAAGGCTGTAGGGTAGCCCTTGTGCTGATCCAGCGCATATTGAGGGTAGGTTTCATGCAACTGCATCAAGACATGGTCACGGGCAGTTTTTGCGAGTATAGATGCGGCCGATATTGCCGCTACCTTGTCATCGCCCTTGATGATGGCTTCTGATGGAACTGGCATGACCGGGCAACGATTGCCATCAATCAGTGCCAGTGTTGGTGTGACAGACAGGCCTTCAACTGCACGGCGCATGGCCAGCATGGTCGCCTGCAGGATATTGAGTTCATCAATTTCCTGTTCAGAACATTCAGCAATACACCAGGCCAGCGCATGTTCCTTGATTTCTACCGCCAGCAGCTCACGTTTTGCTTCGCTGAGTTTCTTCGAATCGCGCAAGCCTGCAATCGGGCGATTTGGGTCGAGGATCACAGCTGCAGCCATGACAGGGCCGGCCAATGGCCCCCTGCCCGCTTCATCCACACCACAAATCACTTCATTTTCATAATCAAACAGAGATAAACCAGGTGTCAGGTCATGCATGGAAAAAGGCTTTCAGTGCTGCGGGGTCTAAGTAATAGTGGCAAATTCTTTGCTGGCTCTGGCCTTCTTTCTGGCCTACTAGGACGGGCACCAGCTCATCATACAAGGCCAGCATCTCATCATCCTGATCGACATCGACCACCTTGACGGTGAAGCCATATTCAGGGCTATAGGCTTGCAGTTGTTCGAGCATGTCATCGCAAAGATGACAATAACTGCGTGAATAAAGGGTAAATTGAATCATCATTCCTGCCTAAAGTGGTTGAGATTGCTAACATCATGCGCGTATTGCATTCTCCATGCCTGCATTATAAGTCGCCAATATCAGACCTACAAAAGAAAAAAGGCCACCTGCATTGCAGGTGGCCTTCAATTTACTTGAAAAGTTTATTGACTTGCAGGACGCACTGTCACGAACTGAGATACGTCGCCACGCTTAACCAAAAGTAAAACTTGTTTCTTTTGATCAACTTTCGCTATAGCAGCTGTGAATTCCTTGGCGTCTTTAATATCTGAATTACCGATACGTATGATGATGTCGCCAGCTTGGAGGCCAGCACGGGCAGCGCCACCTTCGACATTTTCAAGTATCACACCGCCGTTGACATGAGCATCGCGCTTCTGCGCTTCTGTCAGGTCAGTCACTGTCAATCCAAATACATTGGCAGCGGATTCATTTTTTTGTTTTCCTGTTTTTGCGGGCGTTTTTTCTGCCTCCACTTCAGCAACAGTCACCACTATATCTTTTGCTCCACCTCTCCGCCATACAGTCACTATTGCCTTGCCGCCAGGTTTTATGTCACCAATAGCACGATTCAAATCAACTGCTTTTTCAATGACGGCACCGTTAACTTTAATAATCACATCACCAGCTTCAATGCCAGCCTTTTCCGCTGGAGAACCCGGCATGACGCGCTGTACAGATGCACCCTGCCCTTTCGGGAGATTCATACTTTCAGCAACGTCTTTGGCTACATCAGCATGCTGAACACCAAGGTAACCACGTACAACCTTACCGATAGATTTCAATTGCTCAACGACACTCATGGCATCATCGATAGGAATAGCAAATGAAATACCCATATAACCACCAGAACGGCTGAAAATTTGGGAATTAACACCAATCACCTCGCCACGCATATTGATAAGCGGGCCACCAGAATTACCTGGATTAACAGCCACATCGGTTTGTATATGACGCAGGAAATCACCGGTGTCCCGCGCTTTGGCTGAGATAATGCCAGCAGTCACTGTGTTTTCAAGATCAAAGGGTGAACCGATGGCAATCACCCACTCACCTGCCTTGATTTTATCGGAATCACCTATGGTGACGCGGGGCAATTTGTTTCCGTCAATTTTCAAAACCGCTATATCTGTACGGCGATCAGCGCCAACAACTTTTGCCTTGAATTCACGCTTGTCTGTCAGTTTGACATAGACTTCGGAAGCACCCTCAACTACGTGCGCATTAGTTAAAACATAGCCGTCTTGGGAGATAATGAAGCCAGAGCCGATACCGCGTGGCACTTCTTCCTCTTGTTGCTGAGGCGCCTGTTTGCGGTTTTTCGGCGTGGGCTGCTGTTTTGGGGTTGGCATCGGCACACCAAAGAAGCGGCGTAAAATCTCAGGCATCTGGTCATCTCCAGCAATGCCGCCATTTTGTCCAGCCGGAACTTTTTCTGTGGTCCTGATATTCACAACAGCCGAACCGGATTTCTCGACCAGTTCAGTAAAATCAGGCAAGCCAACTGTAGATGCTGCCTCTGCCACTGGGTTGGCATTGATTGCAGTCGGCGCTATAAAACCCACGCAGGCACTCAAGACCAGGGTGGAAGCAATTTTTTCAATTGGAAAAAGTTTATTCGCTTTCATGGTGTCATTCGCTTATTTAGGTTTAAATTCAATTGAGTTCATTACTTGCCGGATTGCGGTGGCTGGCACTTCACCCACGACTGTAAGCCAGTATTCTGCATGGCGCTTGCCCATAATGGTCATGGCGCCTTGTTGCAAACTGCCTTCAGTACGGTTTTCACTATCCGGTTCAATAAAAACGGAAATCGCTGCCAGGCCATCAGAAAAAATCATTTGCACTACCTGGTGCGATTTGATCGCTGTTCCATCGCTGTTTTTTGCATTGCCGGCAGCGGGGATCAGCCGTTTCATCTCTCGGGTTTTCTTGAAACCGGCTGGCAGAGATTTCACAACCCATCCTGAATGAATATTGGATTGCACCGTCAGATTTTCAACCTGCCACTGTGCAGTATTTTGAAAAGTAGGTCTTACCCTCTGCTTGTCGATGTCGCCAATAGTCAGTTGAGTAAAAGCGATTTGCTCTATGACTTCATTTTTGGTATTGACCGTTTGCGCACGCAGCAGCAAGCCAGAATTTTTTTCTACGCAGAGTCGATAACCATAGCGAAAGCCATCACGGGGGTCCAGCAAGTATGTCTGGCAATCAATACCTGCCACGCGACTGAGATCAGCTTTTTTTATGGCGTAAGATTCTGGGAGAGATTGCGCATTCGAGGTCAGCAAGGCGGGGAATACTTCTTGTGTCGCATTTTTCTCTATCTGCAGGGTTTTGCTGTCAGGGAGATAGCAGGTTACTTCTTCGTTTTTTCGCAAATATTCACGAGGTTGACCATCAAGAATTTCCAGTTTTTCGAGTTCATTATTCCCATCAAGAACATGAGTGATTCTGGAAGTTCTGATTTGATTGGCCTGCTGATAAACAAAAGTACCTGAGTAATTCATTTTCTGTGCTGAGGATTGCATTTTACGCAATACACTATGCACTTCACGCTTATCGTCTATCGTGTCTTGTGCCATTGCTGGTGCCCATAAACCAAGCAGGCACGCAGACCCAGCCAATGCGATATTAAAACGCCATACGCACATCATATTTATTTTTCCGCAGCAGATGAAACAGCGTTAGCGTGTGTAACGTATTGCGCTCCGTTATTGATGGCAGGAGAAAAACGCTGATGCGCCATCAGATAGCTGTCAATTCTGGGATCGCGCAACATATCCAGTTCTGCGACTTTTTTATCGCTGCCCTGTGCGAGCTGGGCAGGCTGACTGGTCTGCTCATTTGCTGCCAGGGTATTGGCGCTCTGGTTGTTGCTATGATTGGCTAGCTGCACACTACCCGGGTTTGTCGCTCTACTGCTGATCTGAATCGCAGCATCAGGCTTAGTCTGAAAGGACTGCAATTGCGGGATCATGATAAAAGCAAACACCGCAGCGGCCGCCATACTGGCCACGGCTGCATAAGTGCCCAGGAACTTGTGTTTTCTTTGCTTATCCTGAGTGTCTGTTTTTTGCATGGCGCGTGGTGCCAGGATGACGGGTTCAGCATTCAATTTTGCAGAAAACCGCTGAGAGAAATCAGCACTGAAAGTGACCGCCAATTCTTCTGAACGCAGCACATCGCCGATCTGGTGATAAATTTCCCATGCATCCTTGCTTTCTGCTTCATTTAAACTCGCAAGCAGGGAATCCAGCTGAGCATCACTCAATTCGCCATCTGCCATGGCTGAAATGCTCTCATGTTGATTTGTGCTTTTGTTCATCATTTTCACCTTTTACCACTATTTTTAAATTCGTTTGCACTACTTTTCATTTGGATACAGACTTTGCCCCGTGCTTTACCAGCGTTGTTCCAGTGTCGTACCCAACAAGGGTCGCAATTTCTCTGCTATCGCTTCTCGCGCCCTGAATATTCTGCTTCTGACTGTCCCTATCGGACATAGCATGACTTCTGCAATTTCATCGTAGCTCAAGCCTTCTATCTCGCGCAGGGTGATTGCATTACGCAATTCTTCCGGCAAGGTGGACATGGCCAAATTGACGGTCTCAGCTATCTGTTTGCTCGCCAGTAAGGATTCCGGCGTATTAATATCTCTTAGCCCATCTGCATCAACAAAGGACTCAGCTTCATCCACATCAGATTCTGTTGATGTGGGGGCTCTGCGCCCTTGCGTAACCAGATGATTTTTCGCCGTATTTACCCCGATACGGTATAACCAGGTATAAAAAGCCGATTCACCACGAAAATTCGGTAACGCCCTGTACGCCTTGATAAATGCTTCCTGTACTACATCTTCCGCTTCTGCGTGGTCATAGACGAGCCGGGACACGAGCCGCATTAATTTCCTTTGATATTTGGAAACCAGAAGCTCGAATGCTTTTTTGTCACCACGCTGGACGCGCTCAACCAATAGCTGATCAATTTCGCGTTCTGTCGTCACTCATTCATTCCTAGATTTGCATGGGAAGAGAAAAGCCCGCCCCAAATGCATGTTATTACCGTCAACATACGCGATTTATATACTGTCAGAGTCCGCATGATTCCTAAAAGTTCCTCGGCAGAAGTAAAATTCACGTCAATTCGCCTGATGTTGACTAATCCATATCAAGCTCACTCTTAACGCCTGGAATGCAGCAGGGCTCAATGAATCTGGCAGTATAAGCAACTTATGTTCCTTGCCAGCTTCATCGAGCAAAAAAATTGATAAAAAGTATGGCCAAATACGGGTTTTGTGACTTAAACGCACATTCAATCCCGTTAGTGCCCCTGTTTCCATCAACTGCATATCTGTTTTCACATTTCTTGTCATTTTTTGCTGGGGCAGCAAATGCAAAATTATTTCCCCCGTTGCAGAAATACTCAGTTGCCGGCTTTGTTGCATACGCCGCCAATATCTGAAAACAAGGCAGCAACTGCTGCAAAATGAACTGCTGGCAATCAGGCAAATAAAAACCAAAGGTAGTGCCTTGTAGCTCAATAAAAGCCAGATACTCAAATGCACTAGTGTCAGCATGCAAAAGCATGCCAGCAGCAGCCCTCGTGAAGCACGGGTATTGATATGTAGCGCTATCGTCATGGCAAAAAAAATGGCACTTCATTCCATCAGAAATGAAGTGCCAGGACTAATTATTTAAAATCAGACTTTTGCAAATATCAGCGTGCCATTCGTTCCGCCAAAACCGAACGAATTTTTCATCGCATAATCTATGCGCATATCACGTGCAACATTTGCACAATAATCGAGATCACAAGCCGGATCCTGATTAATGATATTCATGGTCGGTGGTGAAACCTGGTTGTGCAGAGCGAGAACCGTGAACAAGGATTCCAGACCACCAGCACCACCCAGCAAATGCCCTGTCATCGACTTGGTCGAATTGATGGTCATTTTGTAGGCATGGTCAGCAAAGGTCGCCTTGATCGCATCCGTTTCGTTCTGATCACCAATGGATGTGGATGTACCATGCGCATTCAGGTAACTGATTTGCTCAGGATTGATCTCAGCATCTTTCATGGCATTGATCATGCTACGGCGCGGGCCATCCATGGTCGGTGTAGTGATGTGATAAGCATCACCACTCATGCCAAAACCTATGACTTCGGCATAGATCCTGGCACCACGCGCTTTGGCATGTTCATACTCTTCCAGTACCATGACACCTGCGCCTTCACCCAGAACAAAACCATCACGGTCTTTGTCCCACGGACGAGAGGCTGTAGCAGGATCGTCATTTCTGGTAGAGAGTGCCCTTGCCGAAGCAAAACCACCCAGACCCAGAGGAGAAATCGTTGATTCGGCACCACCGGCAATCATCACGTCAGCATCGCCGTATTCAATCATGCGGGACGCAGAACCGATGCAATGCAGGCCTGTCGTGCAAGCCGTGACAATGGACAGATTAGGGCCCTTCAAACCATACTTGATCGACAGATTGCCAGAAATCATATTGATGATCGAAGCCGGAACAAAGAAAGGGCTGATACGACGTGGTCCACGCGCAATCAAGGTTTCCTTAGTCTCTTCTATCAATGGCAAACCGCCAATACCTGAACCTACGATGACGCCAATACGCTCTGCATTTTCTTCGGTGACGACAAGACCAGAGTCTTGAAACGCCTGCATCCCTGCGGCAATGCCGTAGTGAATAAAGGTGTCCATATTGCGCGCTTCTTTTGCCGGAATATAATCCTCGACATTGAAGCCCTTCACCTCACCTGCAAAATGCGTAGTGAAAGGAGTTGCATCAAATTTGGTAATCGTTGCGATGCCGGATTTACCTGAAGTGATGGCACTCCAGGCATCTGCAACAGTATTGCCGACTGGCGAAATACAACCGAGCCCGGTTACAACGACTCGACGTTTAAGCGAACGACTCAAGCGCTTCTCCTGGATTTGAAAAAATTCGACTAATTAAGCCTTCAGATGGGCTTTAGCGTAGTCAATCGCTTGTTGAACAGTAGTGATTTTCTCAGCTTGTTCGTCAGGGATTTCCATTTCGAATTCGTCTTCGAGTGCCATCACCAGTTCAACTGTGTCCAAAGAGTCTGCACCCAAATCATCTACGAAAGAAGATTCGATTTTGATGTCAGCTTCAGCGACGCCCAGTTGTTCAGCGACGATTTTCTTAACGCGTTGTTCGATATCGGACATGTGTGTCTCCAGTGAAAAAATCAAAAAAATAAGGGCCTACAGAAAGGTGCGCGCATTTTAGCAGGTTTGTGAGCAAAAAAAGCAAGCCTCTGATCCCCGGCAACAACTCCTGCTATTTTCGTCGAAGTTGCCTATAAAAATCAACAAAATGATTAGGCCAGGTACATCCCGCCATTCACATGCAGTGTCGTTCCTGTGATATACCCAGCATCTGGCGATGCCAAAAACACGGTTGCTGCGGCAATATCTTCCGGACGACCGAGTTTGGCGAGTGGAATTTGCTGCAAAATGGCCGCTTTTTGGTCTTCATTCAAGGCTCTGGTCATGTCAGTATCGATAAAACCAGGGGCAATACAGTTAACCGTAATATTGCGACTGCCTATTTCCCTTGCCAATGCACGGCTCATGCCTGCTACACCGGCTTTGGCAGCAGCATAGTTCATTTGCCCAGGATTACCAGAAGAGCCCACGACAGAAGTAATATTGATGATACGGCCATGCCTGGCCTTCATCATGCCACGCAATACAGCGCGCGATAAACGTGCGACGGAAGTCAGATTGGTCGTGATAACGCTATCCCATTCCTCTTCTTTCATGCGCATGGCCAACTGATCCTGAGTAATGCCGGCGTTATTGACCAAAATGGACAAGCTGCCAAATTCTTTCTGGATTTCATCAACCAGACTGGAAGTGCGCTCTACGTCATTAACATTGAAAGCCACACCCTTGCCTGAGCCCGGCGCCAACTCTTCCAGATAAGCAGTAATTGCCGCCGCACCAGATTCCGTCGTCGCCGTACCGATGACTTTAGCGCCTGCCTTGGCCAAGCCAATAGCGATTGCCTTGCCTATGCCGCGGGATGCACCAGTAACCAGTGCCACTTGATTTTCTAATTGTTGAGTCATTTCAAGAGTTCCAATACTTTTTCCAAACTTGCCTGATCAAATACAGTGTCGCCGGTCAATTCTGACTGAATACGCTTGGTCAGGCCGGTCAAAACCTTGCCCGGACCGCACTCAATCACATGCGTGATGCCATCGGCATGCATCTTGTTAATGGTTTCTACCCAGCGTACCGGGCTGGCTGCCTGCCTGACCAGCGCATCCTTGATAGCCACAACATCGCTCAGAATGGCAACATCGACATTATTAATCAATGGAATTGCCGGCGCAGCAAATGGAATGCCGGCCAGATAGTCACGCAACTTGTCTGAGGCAGGCTTGAGCAAGGATGAATGAAAAGGCGCAGACACTGACAAAGGCAAGGCGCGCTTTGCACCTTTTGCTTTGGCAATCTCGCAAGCACGATCTACCGCAGTCTTACTGCCGGCAATGACCACTTGTGCTGGCGCATTGAAATTTACGGCCTCAACTACTTCACCCGGCACTGCAGCCATTGCCTCAGCACAGGCAGCCAGCACATCCTCATCCGACAACCCCAGAATGGCAGCCATGCCGCCCTGCCCAACAGGCACGGCATCTTGCATGGCTTGCGCACGAAAGCGCACCACAGGCACGGCATCTTTAAACGCAATAACGCCAGCAGCTACCAAGGCGGAATATTCCCCCAGGCTATGACCAGCCACCAGCTTGGGTGCAGCACCACCTGCGGCGATCCAGGCGCGGTAGCAAGCTACGGCTGCAGTCAACATGACAGGCTGGGTATTGGTAGTCAGGTCCAGTGCTTCTTTTGGGCCTTCATTAATCATTTTGCCCAAATCCAGTTGCAGCGCATCAGATGCTTCAGCAATGGTTTGTTGCACGACAGGATTATCAGCAAAGCCATTCAACATGCCTATCGCTTGCGAACCCTGCCCTGGGAATACAAATGCAAATTGCGTCATTTCTTATCTCAAATGTTTATTATTGATTGTTTGATTCTTTTTAATTCTTTTGCTGAGCTGCTTACATCTTGACGATGGCCGCACCCCAGGTAAAGCCACCACCCACACCTTCCAGCATCACTGTATGACCAGGCTTGACCCGGCCATCACGCACCGCTAGATCCAGTGCCAGCGGTATCGACGCGGCAGAGGTATTGCCATGCTGATCAACCGTGACGACTACTCTATCCATAGGCATGCGCATTTTTTTTGCGGTGCTTTGCATGATGCGTATATTTGCCTGGTGCGGTATCAACCAGTCGATCTGATCTGTCGTCAGGCCAGCGATTTCCAGTGCCTCATTAGCGACTTTTTCCAGCAAATTGACTGCGAGCTTGAAAACGGCCTGTCCATCCATATACAAAAATGCACTGCCCTCAACTACGCCACTCTGGACATTGCCTGGTACGCATAAAATATTGGCATAGCTGCCATCCGCATGCAATTTGGTCGCCAGAACACCCGGCTCATCCGAGCGCGACATGACGATTGCGCCGGCACCGTCACCAAACAGTACGCAAGTAGTGCGGTCTTCAAAATTCAGGATGCGGGAAAATACCTCAGCACCAATCACCAGCACGTTTTTATGGTTGCCCGCCTTGATCATGCTATCGGCAATGGACATGGCATACATAAAGCCACTGCACACAGCCTGCACGTCAACAGCTGCCGCACCATTGGTGATGCCCAGCTTGTTTTGCACTACGCATGCAGTACTAGGGAAGCCGCCGAGAAAATCAGGGGTTGAAGTAGCCAGCACGATCAGATCAATATCATTGGCCTGCATCTTGGCAGCATCCAGTGCAAGCTTTGCAGCTTCCACTGCCATATCACTGGTCGCAACAGAAGGCTCGGCATAATGACGGAAGGAAATCCCGCTACGGGAAAATATCCATTCATCCGAAGTTTCTATGCCCTTCGCTGCCAGTTGATCCGTTAATTCCTGATTACTTACTTTTTTGGGAGGCAAATAACTGCCAGTCCCTATAATTTTGCTATAGAAAGTCATGCGGTTTTCTGTACCAAGAGTTCATTATTGTCTGGAGCAACTATTCCGGCAACTGCCTCAGCCTCAGCCATAGGCATCAATTTTGCCATTGAAGTTGCAATGCGTGACAATACATCATTTTTCGCGGCATCGAATGCGCGCTGTATTGCCCACTCATAACTATACTTGTCTGCGCTGCCATGGCTTTTAAATACCAGTCCACGTAAGCCTAGCAAACTGCCGCCATTGTAGTTGGATGGATTCATGGTGCGCGAGATGGATTTCAAGGCACCACGCGCAAATATGGCGCCCAGCATATTCAGGGGATTGCTCTTGAAGGCTGCCGTCAGGGTAATTTTTACAAAACGCCCCATGCCCTCCGCAGCTTTCAGGGTGACATTACCGACAAAACCATCACAGACGACGATATCGGTCGTGCCTTCAAAAATATCATTACCTTCGACATTGCCATAAAAATTCAACAAGCCACGTTCGTGATCGGCACGCAGTAATTGGGCGGTTTTTTTGACGACATCATTACCCTTGATATCTTCTTCACCCACATTCAGCAAGCCTATGCTCGGTTTATCTTTGCCTTCCAGCGCAGATACCAGGGCAGAACCCATGATGGCAAACTGATGCAGATGCAAAGGTTCGCAATCGACGTTCGCACCCAGATCCAGCATGTAAGTGGGGAGATTTTTTTGATTTGGCAAGATACTGCAAATTGCCGGACGGTCAACGCCTTGCATGGTTTTCAGCACATAGCGGGAAACCGCCATCAATGCACCAGTATTGCCTGCAGAAACACAGGCCTGGGCAGCGCCTTCCTTGACCTGGCTGATGGCGACACGCATGGAAGAGTCTTTTTTGCGGCGCAAGGCAACTTCTATCGGGTCATCCATCTCCACCACTTCTGTGGCATTGATAATTTTTAAACGTGTATGGCCGCTGGCATGGAGCTTCTTCAACTCGGCCTGAATGATAGATTCAGAGCCCACCAGGAGAAATTCGACATCAGGTTCGCGATTGGCAAAAGCAACGGCTGCTGCCACTGTAACTGCCGGGCCATGATCTCCGCCCATGCAGTCTATGGAAATTTTAATTGTCATGTAGTGGTACGAAACTTCAATCTGAAACAGCGAGTGTATCAAACCGGAACAGACATCATCCCGAATTAATTTTTCAAAAGCAGGATTATCTCAAAAATTCAAAGACTCACCGACAACAATTCAATCAAAAAAGTAAATTAAGGGTTCGCTTGATTCTGCAAGAGTGAAATAGACATGCAGCAGACAAGTTATTTCAGAAGGTTAACGCAAAAAAGCGGCGCCAAGTCAGAGACTCGTCACGCCGCTTCTTTACCAGGAACAGAGATTACTCGTCGTTCTTGGTTTTCAATACTTTACGACCACGGTAAAAGCCGTTAGGGCTGATGTGGTGACGCAGATGTGTTTCACCAGTTGTTGGCTCGATACCCAGTTGCGGTGCAACCAGGAAATCGTGGGAACGGTGCATGCCACGCTTGGATGGGGATTTTTTATTTTGCTGAACTGCCATGATAACTCCTAATACTTCAAAAAATGTTTCTAAAATTTAACACGCCTGGTTGAAGAATGCGAACATCAGCAACCAAGAATCCCTAACAATACTTCGACCTGAGTGTTTTTTCAGAATAATGCCACTAGGTACGCCCATTAATTTTCTTCAGCACGGCAAAAGCTGATTCTTTTTTGCCGACTTCCGCGTCAATCGCTGCAGTAGTATCTGCTGAAGCCAACGGTAGATCCGGGCATACTGCATGTTTGGGCGATTGGGGTATTGCCAGTAGCGCCTCATCCTCTATCAAATCCATGATATTGAATGTTTTGCTACCTACTACAACATCGATCTCGTCATCTTCAAGCAATGCTTCAATTTCATCTGCATTTTCTTCGTTTTTGGCGAGTACCAATATGGATTCAGAGTCAATATCTAATGCAAATGGTGTCAAACAACGCTGACACATCAACTGTACCGTACCATTCACAGACAATTGCAACTGCGGATGGCCCAGCTTGTCTTTGCCACCCTGCAGAGACCAGTTCAACGCACCTTCGGTGCTTGCACTTTCTTCTGACAGGCGAGGTAAATCTGCGACTAAAATGCTTCCCGAACGCTGCTCTTCGAGCCGGGAGAACGTGAAAGCGTCAATCACAAATGCTTGCATAGGATTATTTGAACCCAGAAAACCTGCGATAATAACAGGATTACACCTAAGTAGTCAAAGAATTGGCGTGATTTTTTCGCGTAATGGCTATGAAAACCATGGAAAATGTTTTCACAATGCAAATAAATAAGCAGCAAAGCAGGTTGATACTGGCATCAAGCTCCGTTTACCGCCGTGAATTGCTAACAAGACTGCAATTCAATTTCGAAAGTATAGCACCTGAACTTGATGAAAGCCCAGGTCCGGGAGAAAGCCCCGATCAAACCGCCCTGCGCCTCGCGCAACAAAAGGCTGAGGCAATAGCAAAAAATCAGCCGGAAGCCATTATCATAGGATCAGACCAGGTCGCTACGCTGGACGGCCTGCAAATTGGCAAGCCAGGCAATCATGAAGCGGCGCTAAAGCAATTGCAGCTCATGCGCGGACGTGAAGTGGTATTCCATACAGCTCTGTGCGTACTAGACAATCGTCAAAGCGCCCCCTCCCCTCTGCAAATTCAGGACGTGTGCACGATGGTCAGGTTCAGGGACTTAAGCGATGCAGAACTGGATGCCTATTTGCGCATAGAACAACCTTATGATTGTGCAGGCAGCGCCAAGAATGAAGGCCTGGGCATCGCCATCATAGAAAGCATCAACAGTGATGACCCGACAGCGCTGACTGGCCTGCCGCTGATTGCCCTGACCAGCATGTTGCGCAATACTGGTCTGAGCTTCTTCAATCTTTGAACTTATCGCTTTATCCATTTCATAAAATAAAAAATCAAACCCATGACAGGCACGCTTTACTTAATCCCCAATACTCTGGGTCTGAACGATGATCAACAAGTTAATTTACTTGCCAGTATCATCCCCGACACCGTTCAAAAAATGACAGCAGAACTCAGCCATTTTGTCGCTGAAAATGCCAAAACCACGCGCGCTTATTTGAAATACCTGTCGCAGGTACATCCTCTGCAAAAAGCCATGCAGGAAATCCAGATCAGCGAATTGAATATCAACACGCCTGCACAAGCACTGGAAGGCCTGTTGCAGCCACTACTGCAAGGTCATGACGTGGGTTTGATATCTGAGGCTGGTGTGCCCGCCGTTGCTGACCCTGGTGCCAACCTGGTCAGGCTCGCTCATCAGCGCAATATCAAGGTGCGCCCACTAGTTGGCCCCTCCTCGCTATTACTGGCTTTGATGGGTAGTGGACTGAACGGTCAGAGCTTTGCTTTTCATGGTTATTTGCCGACAGATGCTGCGCTGCGCGCCAAGCGTATTAAAGAACTCGAAGAGAGATCAAAAAAAGAAAAGCAGACACAGTTACTCATAGAAACTCCTTACCGCAATGCAGCCATGCTGGAGGCTTTGAGCAATCACTGCAACCCTGGCACCCTGATCTGCGTCGCAACAGATTTGAGCCTGAGCACAGAATCACTGCAAACAAAAACTGCGGCTGAGTGGAAAAACAGTTTGAGCAAGCAGCAAGGCCCTGATTTTCATAAAAAACCGACAGTTTTCTTATTCTTGAGCAATTAAAAAGTGCACGACCGGTCGATTTTTTCTATTTGCGCTAAGATGTCTCTTTTCTGGAGGAAAGCATATGCTGAATTTTGATTTTTATAACCCCACACAAATCCTGTTTGGCAAAGGACGCATAGCCGACCTGAATAAAGCCATCCCGGCTGAAGCTCATGTGCTGATGCTATATGGTGGTGGCAGCATCAAACAAAATGGCGTCTATGATGAAGTCATCGCGGCACTTGGCACACGCCAGGTGACAGAATTTACTGGCATAGAACCAAATCCCAGTTATGAAACCCTGATGAAGGCAGTCGAACTCATCAAGCAAAACAAGATAGATTTTTTGCTTGCAGTTGGCGGCGGCTCTGTTATCGATGGCACCAAATTCATCGCCGCTGCAGCCTTGTTTGAAGGCGATGATCCCTGGGTCATCATGGAAAAACGTGGCAGTAATGTGATCAAGGCCATGCCATTTGGCAGCGTACTGACTTTGCCGGCCACTGGCTCTGAAATGAATAATGGCGGTGTCGTCACCCGTAAATCCATCAAGGCGAAAATGGCTTTCTCCAGCCGTCATTGCTTCCCGCAATTCTCGGTGCTGGACCCTACCAAGACCTTTACTCTGCCAGTGCGCCAGATAGGCAATGGCGCAGTTGATGCCTTTGTTCATATCATGGAACAGTACCTGACCTACCCGGTGAATTCACCAGTACAAGACAGGTTTGCTGAAGGCTTGTTGCTGACACTCATAGAAGAAGGCCCGAAAGCCCTGGCCAACCCAGAAGATTACGACGTGCGCGCCAATCTGATGTGGTGCGCCACTATGGCCCTGAATGGTCTGATCTCGACCGGTGTGCCGCAAGACTGGGCCACACATATGATAGGTCACGAACTGACCGCCTTGCATAACATTGACCACGCCCAAACCCTGGCCATCGTGCTGCCTAGCATGCTACGCGTACGCAAAGAAGGCAAACGGGCAAAGCTGCTGCAATTTGCAGA
Organism: Undibacterium sp. Tian12W; assembly: GCF_049339405.1. NCBI lineage: Bacteria > Pseudomonadati > Pseudomonadota > Betaproteobacteria > Burkholderiales > Oxalobacteraceae > Undibacterium > Undibacterium sp. Tian12W. Next base: position 154,436 of record NZ_JBMPPK010000008.1, on the reverse strand, counting down.
GCGAGTCTGGGGCTTGCACGATGGCGATGAAGACAGCCGCATAGAAACCGCCATCAGCCATATGCAGGATTACTTTGAGCAAATGGGTGTCAAGACCCGTCTCAGCGACTATCAACTCGGCAGCGACGATATTGCACCCATCCTGTCAGCACTGGAAACCCATCGCATGGTCAGCCTGGGTGAGAAACGTGATGTGACGCTGGATGTCAGCCGTCAGGTATTGGAATTAAGTCTGTAACGTGCATACATGGGATTTGCCATCTTTTGAAATGAAAGGATGGCAAATCCCGACAAATGCTACCGTTACGTTTTAACAACATCACCCTCTGTGATTTTTGAAATTTTCATCGCCGGCCCCTCCTCCCGATATTATCCCTCAAGGAATATCTGCTGCACCGCAATGCATTAACAAGTCAGCCTCAACCTCATATCCCGCCTGAGATTCCTCAGCATTGTGCATATCCCGAAGTTTGCATCACAGCAATCTAAAAAGATTACTTTTTCTTATATCTACGCACAAAAAATGACATATTGATTACGGAAAACTAGAGGTCAACTTCTAGAAAAAACAGTAATGCCGCCGTTTTCGTTCATGTTAAAAAGCCAATTCGCTGAAATTATTTAATTTCCAATATCTGCATATGCCAGCGGCTGCTTCCGGTTTCGCTCTGTAGAGGGCGGGAGTTTGTCACGGCAATCATTTCAGCGGTCTGAGTTTCGCTCCTTTTCACAAATCAAACCTGAAGGACGTTCCATGAAATCCGTTTTTAAACTGGCTGCTGTCACCGCCTTGCTCTGTTGCTTTACCCCTGCACATGCTTTCCTGCAAGAGACCCATCGCCGTATCGCTATTGATGCCGTCAACTTCATGAAAAACAACCCCGACAAAACCAATTACAAAGCACTGGCAAGTGGCTTGGCGCGGGCAGGTATTACCGTGGATCAGTTCGCCACGGCCATGGGCCAGGGTGCCTATGATGTTGATGATTTTGCTGATACATATATTTGCGGTGCAGTGACCGGCGATTGCCAGTTGGCACCTATCTGGGGCGCAGCACAAAGTATCGTCAAATATACTTCTTACTGGCATTTCCAAAACCATACTGCTGGCCCTGATGTGCATGGCAATCCATTTGGTGGCTATAACTATGCCAAACTCACTGTCGCTGGCGATGTGGATAATCTGGCAGCGTCCTGGCTGGTCGGCGATTATCTTGATGATGGTCCTGGCGGTATGAAGGGTTGGTTTGGCGACAATAGCAAGTACAACACTTACGGCGTCACCGAGGCGCATTACCGTCTGGGCGGCTACTCCACACCCAGTCAGTATGCTGACTTTGAAAAAATCCCATTCCAGCCTATAGACAACCTGGCGCAATACTGGTTCCAGCAGTTTTTGAGCAGCCCCAGCCTGCAAAGCCTGGGCTTTGTCATGCATTCCACCGACTTGCTGCAACCGCATCACACCTGGACTACTTCAGCCCGCAATCATTCAGGCTGGGAGCAATGGGTCAGCAGCTATTACGATAGCCAACAACTGAATGACCCAGCTCTGGTTGCTGCAGCGATGGCTGACTTCACTCCTTTGGCAGCGAATGCGACCGACATACGCCAGTTGCTGACACAAGGTGGCACATATTCTTACCAAAACGGTGGCATCGTACTGTCCTCCACCGACCAGAATGACCGCGTCCGCGTCGGTCGCCTGGTAGTGCCGCACGCCATTGCCATGATGGTTCATGTATTGAACCGCGCTGCCAACCGTCTCAATAGCTGAGGTTACCATGTACAGACCAGGTCATAGCCTGCAATGGAGTATACGCATCACAGGCTGTTGCCTGTCTGTTCTGTGTCTGACAATGTCTGCCGCCGCCGTGGCGGTGGATATTGTCCCAGCGATTGCCCCAGCGACGAAACTGAATCAAGTAGCACTGCAGCCCGAGCTGGCCGCACATCTCAATGGCACGCCGGTTTACAGACTGACACTGGATGTGCTTAGCCAGATGGCGCAATTGGAGAAACCCAAAACCAGAAGCGCTGACATCCTTGACAACATCATCAATAATCGCCTGCTCACTGAAAAAACGCGTAGCCAGTTTACTGATGAAGAACTGCAAGCGTCCCGGCGGGTAGCCTTTGAACCTGATGTGGTGCTGGATAATCAGCTAAGCGGTTATTTGCGCACCGTTTATCACAAGGATCTGGAAGCTTCCATCAGCAAGCTTCCGGGTGGCAAGCTGGATGCACTGATACAGAAACAGGGCAAGCTGGGGGAAGATGAACTGAACAGTGTTTTCGGCGCCAGGAACAGAGTGATACTCGATTACACCCTGGGCACAGCCCAACAGGCAGCCGCCGCACAAGTGACCGTAATGCGCTGCAACTTTGCAGCCGCTACCAGCATCAGCCTTTATGATGTATTCCGGCGCCAGAATGTGCAAGGGCGAGTAGAATTTTTTAACCGCAACCGTGACTTCATACGTCAACAAGCCCAGCTTTATCTGGCCAACTTGTATGTGCTTGACTGGGCGCGCCTGCGTTTTGGCGAAGCGGCACTCAGAGATTTGCGGCAGGCAGTTGCAGAGCAAAATTCGGTCAGAGCCATCAAAAGTCTGCATGGTATAGGCACTGATACCGATTCAGAAAGCCGGCTTTTAAACCAGCTCGCTGCTGAGGTAAAACCAAAAGAAGTGTCAGCTTATTTCCGTAACCACAAGGAGGAATTTAAACGCATTGTTTCCGTCAGATCGCGCCACATCCGCCTCGACAATGAAACACAGGCCAGGCAGGTTGCCGAACTGGCGCGCCAGGGCAGCAATTTTGCCAACCTGGCACAGCAATATTCCACTGCAGCGGATGCCCGGCAAGGCGGCGACATGGGCATGATTGTTCACAACGGGCAATTGTCCTGGCTGGAGCAACTGGCTTACATGCAGGAGCCCGGCAAAGTGTCCGCTCCCATTCGCGCCGCCGTTGCACCTGATGAGAAAGCCCATTGGGAAATCGTGCTGGTGGAACAACGCAATGAAGGCTACCAAGACCCCGCCTCAGAAGAAGTACGTTATCAAGCCAGCCGGGCACTAGCGCAGGAAAAAGCGATCCGTCAGCTAACTGTTCTGCAAACGCAATTACGTAAAAACGCAAGAATTGACGTTAACAAAACCGTACTGACAAATTAATTGAAATTGTGAGGCAATGTATTTATGAACAAAGGCATACTCATTGCAATGACCATCCTTGCAGCTGCAACACTGATGATCTGGCAACTTTGGCCACAAGCTGAAGATAGTCAAGCCAGCCATCCAGAAACAGTTTCTACATCCAGCGCCAATGCAACTGGCAAACCTGAGCAGATGAGGACATCTTCCTGGCCGCCACCATTTCCTGAATCGGTAGAGGAGAAAAAATTTGTTCCACTACTGCCTACCGGGCCAGAGCTTTCTGCGGCCCAGAGCCTGGTAGCCACCCGAGATGGCGATCCGCGCACGCCGCCCATCCAGCATGATGAACCGATGCATGAAACACCTACGGCAGCCGAACTTGCCGATGCCAAGGCTTACCAGCAATATGAAGCCAGGCAAAATGGCCGTCTGTATGCTGCCTATGTGAAAGCCGCGGATGAAGAAATACCACGCCTGCGTGAGGCGATAGTCCGGGCACGCGATATGGGCATTCCCGCAGCAGAAATTGCCAAGGGCGAAGAGAAACTACGCCGCATCACTGCAATGCAAGGTCAAATGCTTGCCGAGCACCCGGAGCTGCAAAATACTGCAACTGCCACGGCGGGACAGAAATGAAAAATTTAAATTCGAATCGAAAGATATTGACCTGATACGGTGTTTTGTCGGTCTCAAAATGATCCAAAAGCACACTGGATCATTTTGCCGCCAGAGGCGTCAGGATTTATTTCTTGACTGTTTTTTGAATATGACAATTCGCATCCAGGAAACGCATGGCTCCCGTGTAATTGGTATCCCAGTCATCCATTAAATAATTACCTGCTTCTTCGACGAAATTATTCCAGTCTTCCAGCAAGCCTTCCTGCTTTTCGTGAGGCGCTGCTGTTTTAATCCAGTCTGTTGCCAGCTCAGGATTAAATCCCTCATCGCGGAATTTTTTCACCAGGCTTTTTGCCGTTTTCTCTGACAAGGTCGTTTTAGGCGTAATGCCGCCAACGATGCAGACAAACAAAGTCAGCAGAGAATCGATGTCGGTTTTACCCTTGGTTAATTTCGTCCACTCCTTTGACACCAGGGCATCGTATTCAGAAGTGTCTTCTACTTCATGGTCGCGCAAATAATAGCGATCCTTGAGTTCATACACCAGTTTATCCAGAGAGGCCGACTTGTCCTGCAGGCGCGGCAAATCATGGGATTGGATCTCGCCCAGTACGCGCTCAACGATGGCATGAAATTTCTCTGGGATATCAGCAAGATCAATTACGGATAAAGCCTTCTTCAACTTCGCTGCAGTATATGCACGGATAGCATCGATGAGGCTTGCAAACTCCACCTGGTTTTGCAAAGTCGCCTCGGGCTTGCCAAACATTTGCAGCAACAAGGCAGTGCGGACCACTGACACGGCTTCGACATCTTCTTCTTTGAGGTAACTGGCAGACAAGCCCAGTTCTTCACCAAACCAGTAACCAGCCTCGATTTCCAGCGCATTCATTTGGCGGTGTTCGAGCGTATTCCTGTACTCAATCGGCTTTTCCTTGAGCGACCAGGCTTCCAGAAAATCTTCTACCTTGCCCTTGGCTTCATGACCCAATAAGGCATACTCCGGCATGGCGAACAAGGCTTTCAACAAGCCAGAGCCGCCGCGTGACAACGTCAGAAAGGTGTTATCGCGTATCAATTTGGCAGCCAGTTCCAGGTCACCCTTGGTGGTTTCAATCAAATACAGGCTGGCGAGATTAACAATACGTTTGCGTGCCGCTTCAATTTCAGGGCGCAGATATTTACTGCCGAAAGCATCCGCTATCTGCACCATGCCTTTTGGGGCTTCAGCCTCAATCGCTGCAATCTTGGCGGTGGAGATAATTGCCTTTTGCACGCCATAACGCAGCGCCGTTTCAAAATAAGGGCGATTATCAAGCAGGGCAATTTCAAAAGTATTTTCAGGCATAAATACCAGAATAGAAACAGGCTATGGAAATGAAAAGCAGGCAGAAAAACTCCTGCCTGCCACGTGCATCAAAATAACATCAAGAATTACAATGCTGACTCTTCGTCATCATCCTTGTCGTCGCCATCATCATTGTTTTTAGGACGTTCTTCCTGCTCTTCTTCAGCAATGCCCTCGCCGCCTTCCAGCAATTCATCTTGCGCCAGGCTGGCTTGATAAGCCTTGTAACGTGCACGCAATTTCATCAGCACTTCACGGAAGATTTCTGGCAATTCATAGCGCAGGATGTAAGTCACTTGCATCCAGTCATGATCTTCCAGATTTGCCATATCCAAAGGTGATGCCAGACTCTCGGTGTCACGTGTCAGGTTCAGCAAATCATCATCACGTGCCTGGGTTTTGTTGTCATCACCGTATTCGTACAAGTCGAAAGTCGCATAACGGTAGAAATGCTCCACCATTTGCGCCCTGTCGAGCAGGTAATCGACGAGAGCGTCATAACCGCCCTCCACTTCTGCGATTTCATACAAAAATTCTGCCGGGTCAGCACCTTCACGGAAAATAACGGAATTGACCATGCCACGCAATTGCTCATGAGTCTGGTCGCCATAGCGACGTTCCAGTACTACAGCCTGGGCAAATTGCTCAGGCGTGACCAGCAAATTCACCAAAGACTCTTTGGAAGCATCGTATTCGCGGATAATCGCCAGCAAATCCTTGGCGGGGAATTCATCCAGGGCAGCGACCAGCGCTTTGTCGCCTTCGGTTTCGGCCAGATTGGCCAGCGCATGTTCAGCACCAGCGATGTCACCCGCCTTGACCAGGCTTTGGGCTTCGATTAATGCAGGATAATTCATCTGTACTCCTTATTCTTTGCGGTCAAAACCTTGCTCAGCCAACCAGTCTGCACCGGCTTCGCCCAGATCATAATCATCACCATCATCACCGTCATCGCGACCATGTCTGCCATACTGGCCATCAAGATCGCCATGTTCTTTCAGCTCTTCATTTTCCTCATTGGCTTCTTTATCTTCATCTTCGTCAGCACCAGTTGCATCGCTGGCACCAGCCTTGCGTGTGGTATTGCTACGGTTCAGATATTCCAGCGCGGCAGCCGTCACCAGGAAGGCTTCGCCATCCGGGTCTTTCAAGACGATGCGACTCAAAGGCTCAGCCCATGGTTCCAGCTTGACTGCTGCCGATAGAGTTTTCCATGAAGGGAATCTGTCTGCTTCTTTGGTAATCAATGATTCCATCGTCAGCGGGTTTATGAAGATGAAACCCTCATGAAAAGCCACTGCCAGCATTTCAGGATTACTGGCCATCATAGGCAACAACATGGGCAATTGTTCCGCCTTTTCACGCAACCTGGCCTTGAGCACGTTTTTGCCCTCGGAATCGGATTTCAAATCCTCCAATTCAGCTTTATAGAGCGGAATAATATCTTCAAAAAAACGTGACAATTTCACTGCAATACTCCTGATAAATAATTTTTCCAGATTTCGGTCGCTGTCTCGATAGGAGAGTCCAGCAAATTGCGCCTGCGATTTTCATCATAGGCAGTACGTGCTGCCTCATCCGACAAAATATCGTAAGCTTCTTTGACCGCATGGAATTTTTCCGGCGCCAGTTCAGAATCATTTCTGTCTGGATGAAACTCTGCAGCCTTTTGACGGAACGCCTTCTTGACGTCTGCCAGACTGGCATTGGTGGCGATACCGAGAATAAAATAATAGTCTTTCATACACACCTTTGGCTTGCACTTGGACTTGAATTGACACTGCAGATCAGCAGCGAAGAACAAGGGGAACCATATATATGGATTCCCCTATGCAGGAACAAGCCAGAATTCAGCTATTCCTGTAGATACATCTTAATGGTGATGACCATGTTCACCGTGCACGTGGCCATGCACAACTTCTTCATCAGTAGCTTCACGCACTTCCAGCACTTCTGCATCAAAACGTATGGTCATGCCAGCCAGAGGATGGTTACCATCGACAGTGACCACGCCTGCATCGATAGCAGTAACGCGGAATTGCATGGTTTCGCCAGTTTCTGGCTCACGTGTTTCAAACATCATACCAACTTCTATATCCGGCGGGAAAGCACTGATATCTTCTTCGCGCACGAATTCTGGATCAAATTCGCCAAAACCTTCTTCTGGTGCCAAAGTCACAGAGACTTTGTCACCAGCGGCTTTACCATCCAGCGCGGCTTCCACTGCTGGCAAAATATTATCATATCCACCATGCAAATAAACGATGGGCTGCTGATTCTGGTCTATGACCTCGCCCTCAGCACTGAACATGGTGTAATTCAAAGTGACAGCGGTATTTTGTGTGATTTGCATGACAAATAAATAGAGTAATTGCGCATTATTGCGACAAGATTGAAATGAGAAACCCATGAAAGGCTCAGATACCTAGCCATATATAGCCTACAAGCACCCATTTCAATAGGCTAACCGCGTATTGTAGCAGAGCTGCCCTCTATTTTTGGCGTTTGCTATCTTTGTTATTCTGTCTCTCCAGTTCGAGATATTTTTTCTTCGCCCCTCGCTGAGGGCTTAGCTTGGCTATAACGCAATCTTATTTCCCATCAGGCAATAAAAAACCGCCAGCGGCGGTTTTAAAAGTAATGCTGGATTGATGAAAGCCTCTCAAACACCAATTTTTTCAAGCATGGTGCCCAGTTCACGCAAGGCCGGTTCCAGCTTGGGGTGCTGTGCAGCAAATTTCGCTGACAGAGCCTGCGAACGCTCACTCAAAGCCGCGAATACGGGGTCATCTTGATTTTGTGTCGTTGCCAGGACATGTTGAATATCCTCATTCAATTTCTCCAGCAAGGACTTCAATTCATCATCAACCGCTTCAGTGCTTGCCAGTTCTTGATGCAACAGGCCCAGCAGATGTTTCAATTGTTCTTGTTTCATATCGTATCTCCTTGATGGAACATTCTTAACTTCGTTGCAGCTTAGCTTTTCGCAGCCTACTTGCAGTCTAGTTGCTGACTCGCGGAAAAACCAGTACCACGGCTTCGGCAGCTATACCCTCTTCCCTACCCAGATAACCAAGACGTTCATTGGTTTTTGCCTTGATATTGACCTGATTGATATCGACCTGCATATCCTCTGCAATATTTGCCACCATGCCCGCAATATGCGGCGCCATCTTCGGTGCCTGGGCAATGATCGTGGCATCCAAATTACCCACCTCATAACCCGCAGCATGAATACGTTTGACAGCCTCACGCAGTAAAACACGCGAATCAGCACCGGCAAAGCGGGTGTCGGTATCCGGGAAATGCTTGCCTATATCACCCAGGGCGACTGAACCAAACAGCGCATCGGTAATCGCATGCAATAACACATCTGCATCTGAATGCCCAAGCAAGCCTGTGGCGTGAGGGATAGTCACCCCACCGATAATCAATTTACGGCCAGGTACCAGTGCATGACAGTCATAACCCTGACCTATTCTGAACGGTAACATCTTATTTTGCATCAAGCTTCCTTTATTCTTGCTGGCTATTCAAATACTGGGCGATTAATGCCATATCGCCGGGCAAAGTCAGCTTCATATTGCGCACATGTCCTTCAACCAGTATGGGGGCATGGCCAGCAGCTTCAATAGCACTGGCTTCATCAGTAACCTGATCTGCCGCATCCAGAGCGTCGCACAATAGCTGATAACGGAACATTTGTGGGGTTTGTGCCAGCCACAAGCCATCACGGGATATGGTTTGTACTTTGCCGTTTTCTACTCGCTTGACCGTGTCAACCACAGGCAAGGCAAGCAATCCGCCGACTGTATCGTCCGCAACACTATCAATCAAATGTTGCAGCAAGCCAGATGTCAAACCTGGCCTGGCGGCATCGTGTACAAGTACCCAGTCCTGATAGTCCAAAGTATTGGCTAGCTCGCTCAAGCCATTTCTGACCGTATCACGGCGGCTGGCACCACCACAGCGCAAGACGCTCAGGTTTTCTGCTTTTGCCAGATATTCATCGACATAAGCATCATCCGGACTAACGACAACATAGGTATGCTGTATTTTTGAGAAACCAAGAAATGCCTCGACAGTGTGCTGCAAAACTGATTTACTACCTATGCACATATATTGCTTAGGTGTTGTTGTGCCCATCCGCGAACCCACGCCCGCAGCAGGAATCAGCGCAACATAGCGAGGCGTATTTGTCACCTTTTCAGCTTCAGAATGATGTTCTTGCAATTGTTTTTCCATGAATGTCACAAGCTCTTGAAGCTACCCCGATAAGAAAGAGCCCCTTCGTTTATAATTAGGCGCTCATTTTAACCGCGTATCTTGTTCCGTAAGCAGCTTTTACGGCATCCCACATGTATAGCCGCAATGTCATTTGATTTCAGCAAATCCTTAGCAAAACCTGGCCATAAACTGGCACTCCCCAATTTGCATGGTTCTTCCGATGCTTATGCCCTGGCGCAAGCAGCGACGGCGCTCAAGGCTGATAAGCGCATGCTGACCATTTTTGTAGCCAACCCTGGAGATGCCCAGCGCCTGCTGGATGAAATCCCCTGGTTTAATGCAGAATTGCGCTGCCATTTACTGCCAGACTGGGAAACTCTGCCCTATGACGCTTTTTCCCCGCATCAAGACCTAGTGTCTGAGCGTCTGGCCAGCCTGCATGAAATCCAGAATGGCAATTGCGATGTCTTGCTGGCACCGGCAACGACGGCCTTGCTACGCATGGCACCACCCTCTTTCCTGGCAGCCTACACCTTCTTTTTCAAAAAAGGTGACCGTCTGGATGAAGCGAAGCTAAAAACCCAGCTGACGCTAGCAGGTTATAGCCATGTCAACCAGGTCATGTCGCCGGGTGAATACTCTGTGCGCGGTGGTTTGATCGACTTGTTCCCCATGGGTTCGGCCTTGCCTTACCGTCTGGACCTGTTTGGCGACACCATAGAAACCATACGCACCTTTGATGCCGACACCCAGCGCTCTCTCTACCCTGTGCCGGAAGTACGCTTGCTGCCTGGGCGTGAATTCCCCATGGATGAACCTGCGCGCGCTGCGTTTCGCAGCCGCTGGCGCGAAACTTTTGAGGGTGATCCTTCGCGTTCCAGCATCTATAAAGACATAGGTAATGGCATACCCTCAGCTGGCATAGAATATTATCTGCCGCTGTTCTTTGAACAAACCGCCACCCTGTTTGATTATCTGCCAGAAGCGCCGCATTTTGCCTTGATCGGTGATATCGATGATGCCATCAGACGCTTCTGGAACGATACCCGCTCTCGCTACCAGTTTTTAAAGTCTGACCGCGAACGCCCGGTGCTGGCACCAGAAACCGTATTTTTGCGCGACGAAGACTTCTTTGCTGCGATGAAACCGCTGGCACGCTGGACTATCGCGGCCACAGATAAAGCCGCTGCTGCTTCAGAAGTGTCCAGCTTTTTACCAGATATCGCCGTCAATCGCCGCGCTGATGATCCGCTGACGAACTTGCGCTCCTTCCTGCTGCAAACAGATAAACGCGTAATGATCTGCGCCGAGACTCTGGGCCGGCGCGAAACCCTGCAGCAATATTTCACTGAATACGATATCCGCCTGAGCCTGTGCGAAGGCTATACCGACTTTGCCACGGCAGATGCCAAGCTCATGCTAGGAGTTGCGCCCCTGCACGCTGGCTTTGTGCTGGCAGATGGTCTGGCTTTTATTACCGAAGCCGAGCTGTATGCCGGCAGTGGCAAACGCATAGGCCGTAAAAAGCAGGAAGCAGTCACACAGGTTGAGCACATGGTGCGCGATCTGTCAGAACTGAAAATTGGCGACCCTGTCGTCCATAGCAACCATGGCATAGGTCGCTACATGGGCCTGATCAGCATGGACCTGGGCGAAGGTGAAACCGAATTCCTACATCTGGAATACGCTAAAGATACCAAGCTGTATGTACCGGTATCGCAATTACATGTCATTTCACGTTACTCCGGCGCTTCGCCAGATGACGCGCCCTTGCACAGCCTGGGTTCTGGTCAGTGGGAAAAAGCAAAGAAAAAAGCGGCTCAGCAAATTCGCGATACTGCCGCCGAACTGCTGAACCTGTATGCCCGTCGTGCAGCACGCCAGGGTCATGCCTTTGAATATTCTGCGCGTGACTACGAAGCCTTTGCCGACAGCTTTGGCTTTGATGAAACGCCGGACCAGGCAGCCGCCATCACCGCCGTGATTGGCGACATGACCTCGGGCAAGCCTATGGACAGGCTGATTTGCGGGGACGTGGGCTTTGGCAAGACAGAAGTGGCATTGCGTGCCGCCTTTGTAGCCGTCATGGGTGGCAAGCAAGTCGCCATCCTGGCGCCTACCACCCTGCTGGCGGAACAACATGCCCAGACTTTTGCTGACCGCTTTGCCGCATGGCCGGTGAAAATTGCCGAATTATCGCGCTTCCGCTCTGGCAAGGAAATCAGCGTCGCCATGAAGGGAATGGGCGACGGCACCGTTGATATCGTCATTGGCACGCATAAATTACTGTCTGGCGACGTCAAATTCTCCCGCCTTGGCCTGGTGATTATTGATGAAGAACACCGCTTTGGTGTACGCCAGAAAGAAGCCTTGAAGGCCTTGCGTGCAGAGGTCGATGTATTGACGCTGACAGCAACACCGATACCACGTACCCTGGGTATGGCACTGGAAGGCTTGCGTGACTTTTCTGTCATCGCGACTGCACCGCAAAAGCGGCTGGCGATCAAGACCTTTGTACGCGGCGAAGATGATTCTGTCATCCGCGAAGCCTGTTTGCGTGAATTGAAACGTGGTGGTCAGGTGTATTTCCTGCACAATGAAGTCGAGACCATAGAAAATCGCAAGGCCATGCTGGAAGCCCTGCTGCCAGAGGCACGCGTAGTCGTGGCACATGGCCAGATGCATGAGCGTGACCTGGAAAAAGTCATGCGTGACTTTGTGGCCCAGCGTCATAATATTTTGCTGTGTACCACGATTATCGAAACCGGTATCGACGTACCAACCGCCAACACCATCATCATGCACAGAGCAGACAAATTTGGCCTGGCGCAGTTACATCAATTGCGCGGTCGTGTCGGTCGCTCCCACCATCAGGCCTATGCCTACTTGCTGGTGCATGATGTACAAAGCCTGACCAAGCAGGCGAATCGTCGTCTTGAAGCTATCCAGCAGATGGAAGAACTGGGTAGCGGCTTTTACCTGGCCATGCATGATCTGGAAATTCGTGGTGCTGGTGAAGTGCTGGGCGATAACCAGTCTGGTGAAATGCATGAGATAGGCTTCCAGATGTATTCCGACATGCTTAGTGAAGCAGTGCGCTCGCTGAAGAACGGCAAGGAACCCGATCTGGCCGCGCCGCTGTCGACGACGACAGAAATCAACCTGCATATCCCTGCCCTGCTGCCGAATGAATTCTGTGGTGACGTACATGAACGACTGTCCATCTACAAGCGCCTGGCCAATTGCAGCAGCGCCAATGGCATTGATGATATGCAGGAAGAAATGATAGACCGCTTTGGCAAATTGCCAGAACCCGTTAAGTCACTGCTGGAAACACATAGACTGCGCGTTGCAGCCAAGCCACTCGGCATCATCAAGATTGATGCGCATAGCGAAGCCGCGACCCTGCAGTTTGAACCCAAGCCGCCGATAGATGGCATGCGCATCATAGAACTGGTGCAAAAAAACAAAAACATCAAGCTCAATGGTCAGGACAAGTTGCGTATCACTGCCGCCATGCCCGACCTGGCCAGCCGCGTAGCCCAGATCAAGGCTACCATCAAGGCACTGCACTAATTAGTCGAATAAATAAGTGAATAAAATAATTGGATAAAAAGAGAAGATCATGCATTTGACCATACAAGGCCTGAACAATACGCTCAGCAATAACACTGCACTCATTCACGGTATAGCCAGCCAGACCAAGGCAAAACTGGTGCCATTGAATGCCCAGGCAGTGCGCCTTGATGATGCAGAATATGATGAACAGACCTTAAGCGCAATACGCGAAAGCTGCTTTGCTACTCAACTGGATATCACGGCTATGGACCAGCAACTTGCCATAGCAGATTTCAAGCTGGTCGCCATGGACATGGATTCAACCTTGATCACCATAGAGTGCATCGATGAAATCGCTGACATGCAGGGCTTGAAACCGCAAGTAGCAGAAATCACCGAGGCCGCCATGCGCGGCGAGCTGGAATTCCAGGAAAGCCTGATCCGTCGCGTCGCCCTGCTCAAAGGACTTGACGCCAGCGCCTTGCAACGCGTCTATGACGAACGCCTACAATTGTCCCTGGGTGCGGACCAGATGTTGAAGTCCATACAGCGAGCCGGTCTCAAGACTTTGCTGGTGTCCGGCGGCTTTACTTTCTTCACCGACCGCATGAAGTCACGCCTGAATCTGGACTACACCCACTCCAATGTGCTTGAAATTCAGGACGGCAAATTGACTGGCAAAGTCATAGGCACCATTGTCGATGCTGATGAAAAGCAAAGAACCGTGGAGCGCGTCTGTAATGAGATGGGCATTCCCACCAGCCAGGCCATCGTCATGGGTGACGGCGCAAATGACTTGAAGATGATGAAAATCTCTGGCCTGTCAGTCGCATTCCGGGCCAAGCCTGTGGTGCGTGCACAGGCAGATGTGGCCCTGAATTTTGTCGGGCTGGATGGGGTGTTAAATCTGCTTTGAACATATGGTTTGGTTCAATGCTTAATCTGCCACTAGTTACAATGAGCGTCAGCCACTGGTCTAATCGAACAGATTCGACAACAACGGCCCAAAGTGATTCGCCGGATGCACAGGGTCACGTTTCCTGTCGCTTATTCTCGTCACTGAATCCGGCCTTTCCAAATAGGTCTGGTAAGTTTTTTGCGTATACGCGTAGTCGTTGTAGGTAAAAGCGATACCACCGTTCCATGCCAGACCTAAGGGCATGCCTTCATACTTCTCAAGAAAGGCCATCAATCCTTCCTTGGTACGCAGCTCGGGATAGTCATTCTTCTGTATCCTGGCTTCTACATATAGATTCAAATTGTTTTTGAAGGTATCCCATGCTTCCATGCTGACGCCAGCTTGCGGGCGCACTGCAGCCCTTACCTTATCGAGCTCAGCTTCAGACAAGGACTTGGGTATTGAGGTATACACTGTCACATTAGGTTTTCTGGCATCAATAATCACATAGCCAGGCGCTGCGGCCACTGGCATAGAAGTGAATAACAAGATGGCGAGGCTGACGAGGATATGTTTGAGCATGTATATTTCCTTGTATGGCAAAGTTATAGAGGAAATACAAGTCTGCGGCATTGAACCAGGCACAGCAACAAGCTACTAAAAAGTCGCGTTTTCTTATACAGAGCGTATCGTCAAAAACACGCCCCGGATAAATAATAGATTGTAGTAATTGAAGTGGAAGGCAGCACGTCCGAGTAAGGCGTGAGGCTCAAAGGAACAGTGCGCGCATGGCCAGCTCTCTACGTTCAACTGGGCACCTCGCTAACTTTCAACAATGCAGTCATTCAAAAAATGAGCAAATGTCATAAGCACACAATAAATAGTACGAACGTTCTATTATTTGAGTTAGAATAGTTTCAGCTCATCCAGCACATCCACCTGTGCCAGGAGTAAGATCATATAAAAACTGAAACAATTGGGAGACACCGATGTTTGAAGAATTCATGGGCACCATGCCGGTAGCTGAGCGTCAAAAATTTGATGTGGCGGCACTGGCAGACTATATGCGTCAGCATGTGGAGGGTTTTGACGCTGCGCTGGCAGACAAGCTGGTGGTGGAGCAATTCAAGGGTGGGCAGTCCAACCCCACCTTCAAACTCAGTGCGGGCGACCAGCGTTATGTCATGCGCGCAAAACCCGGCCCAGTCGCAAAACTGCTGCCGTCTGCCCATGCCATAGAACGTGAATTCAAGGTTATGAATGCCTTGAACAAGGCAGGCTTCCCGGCAGCGCGCCAATATGCCTTGTGTGCCGATGAAGATGTCATAGGCCGCGCCTTCTACATCATGGAATTTGTCGATGGCCGTGTGCTGTGGGATCAATCGCTACCCGGCATGACGCCCGTTCAGCGCGGTGAAATCTACGACGAAATGAATCGCGTCATCGCGCAATTGCACACCATCGACTATGCCGCTATCGGTTTGGCCGACTACGGCAAGCCAGGCAATTATTTTGCCCGCCAGATAGATCGATGGACCAAACAATATCGTGCTTCTGAGACTGAAAAAATCGAAGCCATGGACAATCTTATTGAATGGCTGCCGCATAATATCCCGCCTGGTGACGACACCAGCATCGTGCATGGGGATTACCGCCTCGACAATATGATGTTCCACCCGACTGAACCACGCATCATGGCGATACTGGACTGGGAACTCTCTACATTGGGTCATCCACTGGCTGATTTTTCTTATCACTGCATGAGCTGGCATGTAACCCCCGGCCAGTTCCGTGGCATCGCTGGTCTTGATCACAAGGCATTGGGTATCCCCAATGAGCAGGAGTACATTGCCAAATATTGCGAACGCACAGGTAAAACCATACGCCAGGAAGATTTCAATTTCTACCTGGCCTACAACCTGTTCCGCATGGCAGGTATTTTGCAAGGGATCATGAAACGTTATGTCGATGGCACGGCATCCAGTGCGCAAGCCAAGAAATCAGGCGAAGCGGCACGCCCCATGGCTGAACTAGGCTGGAGCTACGCTAAAAAATAGTCACCCATTCAGGCGGCACATACTCTCAGTTCCAAAGCAGCGCAAAACGACAATATTATTGGAGATAACATGGAATTCGAATACTCAGATCGCTGTAAAGACTTGCAAGCCAGGCTCTTGCGTTTCATGGATGAACATATCTATCCCAATGAAAAAGCCTACAAAGAAGAAATTGACCGCAATGGCCTTGAAAAAGGCAATCGCTGGATCGCCACCCAGATCATTGAAGACTTAAAGCCGAAAGCGCGTGCGCAAGGCTTGTGGAATTTATTTTTGCCAAAATCGGTACGCGCGCCAGAAGGCTTGTCGAATCTGGATTACGCGCCACTATGCGAAATCATGGGGCGTGTGAGCTGGGCGCCAGAAGTATTCAACTGCTCCGCGCCTGACACCGGCAATATGGAAACCATAGAACGCTATGGCAGCGAAGAACACAAAAAACAGTGGCTGGAGCCGCTGTTGCGCGGCGAAATCCGCTCTGCCTTTGCCATGACCGAACCTAGCGTTGCTTCATCTGACGCTACCAATATAGAAACCCGCATAGACCGCGATGGTGATGACTATGTCATCAATGGCCACAAATGGTGGATATCCGGTGCTGGTGATCCACGTTGCGCTGTGTATATATTGATGGGCAAGACAGACTTCAATGCAGCCCGCCATTCACAACAATCGATGATACTGGTGGATGCCAAAACCCCGGGCATCACAGTTGTCCGCCCTCTTCCCGTTTTTGGTTACGACGATGCACCACATGGTCATTGCGAAATCCTGTTTGAAAACGTGCGTGTGCCTGCATCGAATATTCTTTTGGGTGAAGGCCGTGGTTTTGAAATTGCCCAGGGTCGTCTTGGCCCTGGCCGCATCCATCACTGCATGCGCGCCATCGGTGTGGCAGAACGCGCACTGGAATTGATGTGCAAGCGCCTGAACAGCCGCACTGCCTTTGGCAAAAAAATCTCGGAACAAAGCATCTGGCGTGAACGCATTGCCGAATCGCGCATACAAATTGATACGGCACGTCTGTTGACCCTGAAGGCAGCTTATATGATGGATACGGTCGGCAACAAACATGCACAGGCAGAGATCGCCATGATCAAGGTTCTGGCACCGAACGTCACCCAGCAAGTGCTGGACTGGGCAATACAGGCCCATGGTGCTGGTGGTGTTTCTGGCGATTTTCCGCTGGCGGCGCAATGGGCTGGCAACCGTACTTTACGTCTGGCAGATGGCCCGGATGAAGTGCATAGAAATGCGATCGCCAAACTGGAGTTGGCCAAACATATCAGCCTGACTGAAGATCTGGGTTTGCCAATTACCCGTTCCTGAATAAACTCAGATTGAATCAGTGCGAAATTCGTTGGCAACATGAGTTGCGCACTGTACCCTCACCTGATTTTATTTTACCTGAAAAATCACATTAATACAGAGCTACAGCAAGGCAATAGCATAGGCTTCAAATCACACAAAGCCTGACATTGCGTTGTCTCATCAGTGTGCGAATCCACCACTCCCAAAAGCCTCTTTATGAATACGTGCAGATGCAATGCCCAGACTCTGCAAACTGGCGATTTGCGCCTGCATGAACGGACGTGGTCCACAGATGTAATAATCGGCTTCAGGTAAAATAAAATCACTCGCCACAGTCTGCAAATCCAGTCGCCCTTGCTGATCATAATCTACGGACTGCAGATCCTCTGCACGTGGCGCCTCGTAATACGTCAATGATTTGATTTGCCCGTATTGCTCGTTCAATTCGCGAACTTGTTGTTTGAATGCATGCACTCCACCATGCCTGCAAGCGTGCACGAAACGAATTTTGCGCCCGGTGTTTTGTTTAAGTAAATGCTCCAGCATGGCAAGTTTGGGAGTTACACCTACACCAGCACTGATCAGAACCACCGGTGTATCCCTGTCCTCATGCAAGACATAATCCCCCATAGGTGGCGCCACATCAATTAATGCACCTTCATGACAATCCCTGTGCAATACATTGGAAACCAGGCCAGCTGGTTTGGTCGCCATTGCAGCCTCACGTTTGACGGATATACGCAAATAGGCTTGACCAGGCGCACATGAAAGGCTGTACTGACGTGGTTGCATCATACCCAATTCAGGCACAAATACTTTGACTGAGATGTACTGACCTGGCTTGTAATCAGGCACCGATCCACCATCGGCAGGTTGCAAATAGAAGGACGTTATTTCTTCACTTTCCACTACTTTTTTGCTGACGATGAAGCCGCGCCATCCTGTCCAACCTCCGGGGGTCATTGCCACTTTTGCATAAATGGCGCTCTCTTGTGCAATCAATATATTTGCCAGTTGCCCATAGGCTGCAGCCCAAGCTGCCAATAACTCATCGCTGGCAGCGTCACCCAATACCTCTTTGATCGATGCCAATAGATGCATGCCAACTACAGGATAATGCTCTGCCCTGATACCAACGCTGACGTGCTTGTTCGCTACCAGGGTCAAAACCGGCATCAGGACCGAAGGGTCATCAATGTGTTCGGCATACGCCAATACAGCCATTGCCAACGCTTGTTGCTGGCTGCCAGATTGCTGATTACCCTGATTAAAGACAGGTTTCAATTCCGGGTTATGTAAAAACATGCGCGCATAAAAATGGCGGGTCAAGGCGACACCATGCTCTTTCAATACCGGTACCGTGGCTTTTACTAAATTTCTTGTATTAATGTTTAACATATTCAATTAAATAAATGTATTTTAAATACATGTTTAAAGCCAATATGAAATAAAAGACTTTAAACAAGCGGTGAAATTCAAAGTTAATGTGGGGCCATCATACCCCACATAAAATGTATTGTAAATACATATTATGAATCGCACTGACAATTGTGCACCTTGAATAAAATCCTTAATTTAAAAGGCATGAATCCACTTACATGCAGCAAGGATTCATGCCTCCACGCGCTACAACAGACGACTGTGTCTGGGTAATTTCGCTGAAAGATACTCCAGTTGATCAGCAATCACATTCCTGCCGCTCAGGATGAAATGCTCGAAACGGCAAGGTGCATACGGCACATAAATCAAAGGTTTGAAGTCATGCACAAACTTGTTACCTTTCGCGTGATTGCATTCCTTGCAAGCAGTTACGCAATTTTCCCAAGCATCTTTTCCACCGCGAGAAGTTGGCAGAATGTGGTCGCGTGATAATTCCTGGTAAGGAAAAGTCTCGCCACAATAAGCACAGATATGCCTGTCACGCGCATATAGCAGACGATTACCATCTCCCAGGGGAATCTGATGACGGCTGTTCCTGGACATACGTTCACTATTACGTATAGAAATAATAGGCTTGATGAAGATTTTTGATTGTTCACCATCCTTGTTGTAACCACCACGCAGCATGATGACCTGATCACCTATATCCCATGCCACTTTTTTTGCGGCGTACTGAGTCGCAGCGTCGTTCTGACTTATCCAGTCATACGGTACCCCTGCTATATCCAAAACCAATATTTGTTGCATACATCACCTGTTTGTATGGGATGTTTTTCCAATTTGGGAAGACGGATTGATAGATGCTCGCTGCACATGCCATCGCCATCACGACGACTTGTTCTTTCATTGTAGCCACGATTTGCTGATGCTGTAAGGCATGATGATCAAATTTCAGCCGAATCGGCATTTCACTGCGTTTCACTGGATTTAACGACGTTTTTTCCAGGAATATTCTGGCCCAGCATCAGCGACACCAGCATGACCAACTGAATCAGGATTTTCACACGACATGGTGATATGGCGAATCGCTGCGCCATGACGCTGCTCTGCGCGCAAGGACTCAGTGAATAGCAAGGCATCAGCCATGCAGTCATTGGCAAACTCTTTTGAGCAAGCCTGCTCTTTTCCATCAGTACAGATGGACCAATAAATCATAAACATAATTTTCTATTTTTCTTGTTTTTATAGGATGACAAAATACATGCCTTAACTCGCCACAGGAATTTTCTTTTTTGCAGTGTTATCCGTAGTGGGAAGTATAGGCCTCATCACAAAATGAAGCGCCAGCATGTTAAAAATGACCTGATCTCAAGTCACTTTTAACATGCTGCGAATATTATTCAATATTCACAGCATGCCCCCTGCCCGTCACATGCACAAACATGTAGCGGAAGGGGCTATCAATACATCTTCCCGAATTGTTAAAGAATCCCGTGTTATCCGGCGTTTCCCGGCACGACCGCCAAACGGCGGGTTTTACTACTGTGTTTTCAAAAGTCATCTGTCAAAGCATGAATTTTAGAAACCAAAAAAGGCAAAAAGCCCGGAGCTTTGCAGGCATCCGGGCTTTTCAGCTCTCATCAAGTAGCAGATTCATATCTGCTTTCTTGACTTCAAGGGTTTGCACCCCGAATGTCCATCGTCATAGCCCTGCAAAATGCAAATTCACTGCCGCAATCCTGGCCGCCAAAGCCTGTGGCCGTGTCGCATGCCGGCACCAGTGCCGCCGCAGAAATCGTTCCTGCTGCAATAACTTCAGCTTCGCTTATCCCCATCCACTTGCCCAATAGCCTGCCTGCCCGCGTCGCGAGGCCAGGACTTGCCTGAATCAGTGATTGATAAGTGCTTTGCGTATTCATATGCTGGTTAATTTCGAAGCTTTTTCATTATTGACCATACCATCTTGTCATAGTTCTTTCTAATTCACAAGCCTGAAAAGAATAATTTCTTCATTTAATGAAGAAATTATATGCCTTGTGACGTTTATCTTATCGATTTTCTTATATTAGGGCAGGCAATTCTGTAATAAGCGATTTGCTACTTCTTTAAGCTCAATGTGCAATTGCGCAGGCTTACGAATTTCAAAATCAAAGGGCAAAGCGGCCAATTGTCTTGCAAACCAAGTCAAATCTTCAGACTGGTTATACAACAGCACTCCCTCCGTTGTTTGCTCCAACACAGCAATCGAGTCAGACAGATGTCTGCGCGCCCTTTGCATATCAGTTTTCAATAGGACTTCGACACTATAGGCACGGGGAATAGTCGCCACAGCGCTACGCAGATATGTGATGACACTGAAATTGGCAGGAACATCAAAATGTCTGGCCTGTAAATCTGCATGTATCACCCTGTCGAGCCTGAAACTACGTATGTCTCGTCGTAAATGGCAAAAGCCAACGAAATACCAACATGCTGCGTGGAAGGCCAGACCATAGCCATCGACCATCCTTTCGCTTTCAACATCATTCGCACCGCGGTATCGCAAATGCATCGCTTGTTTGTGCGCAACGGCATGGCTTAGCATGGCCAAGATCTCTTTATCTGCAGGTACTGCTGCGGATTGAAGATTGAGTTCTATCGCTGCATCTGCGGCCTTCAATCTTTGCCTGAGTTTGTCTGGCAGGATTCTTTGTAATTTTGCCTGTGCGCTTTCTATGGACGATGCAGCGTCCAGCAGCTTCATTTGACGCGCAACAGACAGGGCAATGGAAATGGCAAAGCCCTCCTCTTCATTAAACATCATGGGCGGCAATTTAAAACCGGGCATGATGGAATATCCGCCATGGCGACCGCGCGCAGTCATGATGGGTATGCCCATTTCTTCCAGCGTGACGATATAACGACGCAGACTGCGCCGGTCAATATCAAGTTTCTGTGCCAGGTCGGCACCACTAATCTGCCCTTGATTTTGCAAGAGTTCCAGCAGTGCGAGGACGCGGGTGGTCGGATGATAACTTTGAGACATACGCCAAGTTTATGCAATTAATAGGATGAATTATGCCCTATATATTCTCTATTCTTTCACTTATTGCTTCTGCCGAAGCATGTTTAACTAAGGGAAATCATGAATACCAGAACAAATACTACAGGCGTCGCCGACTTTGATTTTTTTATTGGTAACTGGAAGGTCAAACACCGTCGCCTTAAAGAGCGGCTTGCCAACTGCCAGGACTGGCTGGAATTTGATGGCAATACCAACGTCAGTAAAATCCTCGGCGGCGTTGGCAATGTCGATGACAACTTGCTTGATATGCCAGGTGGCGCATACCGTGCAGCGACCTTACGTTCATTCGATGCAGAAAAAGGTATCTGGTCCATCTGGTGGCTGGACGGCCGTTACCCGACTCAGCTGGACGTGCCCATGCAAGGACGTTTTGAGAATGGGGAGGGACAATTTTATGCAGATGATACCTTTGCTGGCCAGGCAATACGAGTACGCTTTTTATGGAGCGTGCCAGCGCCAGATCAACCTCGCTGGGAGCAGGCATTTTCAGTAGATGGTGGCACTCATTGGGAAACCAATTGGGTCATGGATTTTCACAGGATAGAATAATTTCGCGAGCATGTCGCCTGTGCGCTGTACTGCTGGTCACCAAAATTTAATGGGCCTCTACCTCATAATGCGGCGTGCAAATCGTTGTTCTATGACCTCCTCGCCCCATTGTCGGCCCGGGAGCTCTTCAAGCATGATAAAGTCAGCTTGTTCATAAAGGCGGCGTGCTGCATCCAGGCCTTTAAATGTCCAAAGTTTTATTTCACTGAATTGCTGCTGCTCGCAAAAGGAAACTGCTTCATTCAGTAAGCGTCTGCCCATCCCGCTGCCACGCAATTCATCATCGACAATAAACCAGCGTAGGTGAGCAATATTGTCGCCAAGGTCTTCACCATCGATCACGATGGTGGCGACAACTTTGCCTTCACTGACTGCAGACCATAATTGATTGCATGGCTTATCGAGGCGCCCGATAAATCCGGCCATGCCACTGGCGACTTTGGCTTCAAAGAAATGCCCGAATCCTGAGGTACGTGCATAGTAGCGCGCATGCATTTCTACCGCCCGGCCAAGCACGCCGGGGTGATAGCCGCATTGAATACTTATCTCAGGAGTGACAGTTGGCGACACGCCCTCACGGACAGCCTCGAGTGCTTTTGCGTACGTAATCAAGCCAGCCTGCACTTTCTCATGAGCTGACACGGGAATGTTTTTCAATGCATTACTGACTTGCAGGTGAGCGAACTGATTGATGCCGTCCAGTGTTTGCTTGCCTTGTACTGTTAATGCGAGTTCCTTCCCTCTCGCATCTTTTTGACTGCTGGTCTCGACCAATTCACCGCTGTCTATCAGTTTGCGCACCATACGGCTGACACTGGATTTTTCCAGACAGAGCAGATCGCAAAGTACCGTTGCACTCAGTGCGCCATGTTCACCAATCTCAATTAAGGCATGTACTGCAGATGCAGGCAAACTAGTACCAGCCAGTGTTGGCTTCATAAAACCAAGCTCCCGCACCAGCCTGCGCGAAGCATCGCGGATTTCTTGAATCGGTGGCGATGACATTGCAGCGTTCATGATTCACTCCCATATAGTTGCATAATACAACTATATTTCACTGTCCCTGCTCATGCAAGAATTTATTTGAGGTTGTGCGCTTAAATAATTAAGAAAAAGACAAATTTGTTACTAAAGGAAAAATAAACTCATTAAAGCTCTGAGGAATCGCAAAGCTAGTCATTGCCAGCCCGTATAGCGATTGAAACATAAGCGGTATTGATATATATTCTCATTATCATTTAGAGTTGCATTTTTTTCTTTGCCACAGGAATTCCGTCATGAGCAGTTTGCCATTGCAGCAAGCAGTTGCTACCACATTGAATCTGATGAAAGTCGGTGACTCTGGTGTCGTTGAAGATGTGCAAGAGCAAGGCGATGCGAAAGACGATAGCTTGTTTAATATTACCCGCCGCCTGAAAGAACTAGGTTTTGTTAAAGGCGAATCGGTAAAGATATTACACAAAGGCTATTTTGGCGGCGAACCACTGGCAGTCAGGATAGGCCAGTCTACCTTTGCACTGCGAAATTTTGAAGCAGCCTTGATTGGTGTTGTCCCCGGCGTTACTCACTCAGGAAAAGTAGGAACATAGTGAACGAATTGTTTTCTCCGCTCATCGCTCTTGTCGGCAACCCTAACTGCGGAAAAACTGCACTCTTCAATCGATTGACAGGTGCGCGACAAAAAGTAGCAAACTATGCAGGTGTCACGATAGAACGGAAAGAAGGTAAATTCCGTTCTGATGCAGGGCGTCAATGGCAGGTATTGGATTTACCAGGTACTTACAGCCTGCACGCCATCACACCTGATGAAAAAATCACCCAAGAAGTTGTCACTGGTCAGCGTACTGATGAAACCATGCCAGATGCCGTGGTATGCGTAGTCGATGCGACTAACTTGAAACGTGGCCTGCGAGTAGTGTTTGAACTGCTGGCACTTGGCCAACCGCTGATACTGGCAGTGAACATGATGGATATCGCCAAGAAGCGTCATATCCACATCGATATTGCTGCTTTAAGCCGCAAACTGAACATTCCTGTAGTCGAAACTATTGCGGTTGATCCCAAAGGGATAGATGCGCTTTTGACTGAACTGGAAGCACTGGCGCAAACGCTCCAACCAAATGGCAACGTCACACCGCATGCACTTTCTGCACAAAGCCCTGAAAGCTTGCAACAACAAGCCAATGCGGTGCTGGAAGCCTGTGTCACGCAAGATGTTGATGCAGTCAGCGAACGCGCTGCCAGTTTGAGTTATCGCATGGATAGCTGGATTTTGCATCCAGCTATAGGCCCCGTCATTTTTGCGACCCTGATGTTCCTGGTATTTCAGGCAGTATTCGCCTGGGCACAGGCACCTATGGACTTGATCAAAGCAAGCATTGATGCGGCTGGCACCTCAGTTGAATCAGCGCTGGCACCCGGCGTATTGCAAGGCTTGCTGGTCAAGGGCGTGATAGGTGGTGCTGGCAGCGTGCTGGTGTTTTTGCCGCAGATTGTCATCCTGTTCTTCTTCATCTTGATCATGGAAGATTCTGGCTATTTGCCTCGTGCTGCGTTTTTGCTGGACAGGGTCATGGGCAAAGTCGGTCTGTCAGGTCGCGCCTTCATACCGCTGCTGTCGAGTTTCGCCTGCGCCATCCCCGGCATCATGGCAACCAGGACAATACAAAACCCGCGTGACCGTCTGGTGACGATCATGATTGCCCCCTTGATGACATGCTCAGCGCGCCTTCCTGTATATGCCCTGATCATCGCGGCCTTTATTCCTGATCAGACCGTATTGGGTATATTGAATCTGCAGGGATTGGTGCTGTTTGTCTTGTATCTGGGTGGCATAGTCTCAGCCATGCTGGTGGCCTACTTCTTTAAAAAGAAATGGGGTAGCGAAGTACACCAACAGGCTTTGATGCTGGAATTGCCTGATTACCGCTGGCCAAATCTACGTAACCTGCTACTGGGTCTGTGGGAGAGAATCAAGATTTTCACCACCCGCGTCGGCACCATTATTCTGTCTCTCATGATTTTGCTGTGGTTCCTCAGCAGTTTTCCTGGCGCGCCAGAAAATGCAACTCAGCCACCGATTTATTACAGCATTGCCGGTTATCTGGGACGTGCGCTGGAAGTGATATTTGCACCGATAGGTTTTAACTGGCAAATATGTATTGCACTGGTACCAGGATTGGCCGCCCGCGAAGTTGCTGTCGCCGCTCTGGGTACGGTATATGCGCTCTCACAAACTGGCGAAGAACTGAGCCGTTCGCTGGAACCCTTGATTGCCCACTCCTGGAGCATACCAACAGCCCTGTCCCTGCTGGCATGGTATGTTTTTGCACCACAGTGCGTGGCCACCCTGAGTGTGGTCAAACGTGAGACCAATACCTTGCGTTACCCGGTCATCATGGCGGCTTATTTATTTGGCCTGGCATATTCTGCTTCTTTCCTGACCTACCATATTTCCAGTTTTTTCCTGGGGAGATAAGACATGCAAAACCTGATTGCAATTCTGTTGTTGGCTCTGGCGTCCGGGTATCTGTTATTGAAATGGATGCCTGCTGCGAGCAAGGAAAAAATCCGCGCATTCAGTGTCCACCATGTCCCAGCACTTGCCCCTGTGTTGGCCAAGATGGTCAAGCAAACCGCAGCTTGCGGTTCTGGTTGCAGCAACTGCTCATCCTCTACAAACGACACCTGTAACAGCGCCTCCGAATTAAAAACTGTGAAGTTGGTCCGCAAGGCATCTAATTAAAGATTAGAACTGCATTTGCCTGCATTTCATTGGCAGGCCCGGCTGAATTGATGTATCCTCGAATAAAGTGGAAACAATTTCTGCTATATTGAGACAAGCAAAGGCCGTAGCTGGATATGAACACAAGCATCTACGACAAGACCGAAAAAGGCCGCGAAGAAATCACGACCAGAAAGTATCAACTGGCATCCAGATTGCGTACTTTATTGGTCATGATAGACGGCAAGCAAAGCGCTGCTGACATCATGAAAAAAGTGGCGGCTTTGGGTTTGACAGAACAAAACCTGCAAGAACTGCTGGAACAGGAATTCATTATTGAGATCGCTGTACAGGCAGAAACTTCCCCCATCATTACAGATACATCTCCAGTACCTGAATCAATAGCGACGCCTGCAGGCATTGCCACAAAATCGCCAGAACCTGTCGCACTGGAAATGACAGATTCCGAGCGCTTCCAGGCACTGTACAACTTCTACAATGAGACGATCAAGAGTGCCATCGGTTTGCGTGGCTACGGTTTGCAACTCAAGGTAGAGCGCGCCGCAAATATTGACGATTTTCGTGCGTTGCGACAGGCCTATGTAGAAGCAGTGCAAAAAGCCAAGGGGCCAGAAATGGCACGCAGCCTGAGCGACCGGCTTGATTTGCTGTTAGGTTAGACTTGGTTTGGTTTAGGAAAGCTTGGCTGGATTAAATTGACATAAGCAGTTGCGCGCGTAAAAAAGCCAGGCTAACCTGGCTTTTTTGCTTTATTCACAAAAACTTTTATTCAATACCCTGGCTGCTCAGATATTCCTCATACGTACCCTGGAAGTCGATGATTTTATTTTCCTTGATTTCCAATACACGTGTCGCCAATGAAGACACGAATTCACGGTCATGCGACACGAAAATCAGAGTGCCTGCGTATTTTTCCAGCGCGATATTCAGTGACTCAATGGATTCCATATCCATGTGATTGGTTGGTTCATCCATCAACAAGACATTATGACGACCCAGCATCAGCTTGCCATACATCATGCGGCCTTTTTCACCACCAGACAACACCTTGACTGATTTTTTGACGTCATCACCACCGAACAGCAAGCGACCAAGAATGGAGCGCACGGCCTGATCATCATCGCCTTCTTGTGTCCACTGGCCGATCCAGTCAGTCAGGTTTTTATCGGATGCGAATTCCTCGGTAGGATCTTGCGGCATATAGCCAACATTGGCATTTTCTGCCCATTTGACCGTACCATAATCCGCATGCATACCTGCGATGTCATCGCCACCTATGCAACGCAACAGCGTGGTTTTACCGATGCCGTTGGCACCGATAATCGCGATTCTTTCACCCGCCTCCACCATCAGATCGACGTTCTTGAACAATGGCTTGTCATAAGCTTTGCTCAGGGATTGTACTTCCACTGCCAGACGGTGCAATTTCTTTTCGCCATCGAAACGCACGAAAGGATTCTGGCGGCTGGATGGTTTGAAATCTTCAATCTTGATTTTATCAATCTGCTTGGCACGTGAAGTTGCCTGACGCGCCTTGGATTTATTCGCAGAGAAACGGCGTACAAAGTCTTGCAATTCAGCGACTTTTTCCTTGGCCTTGGCATTGTTTGCCAATTGCTGCGCACGTGCTTGGGACGATGCCAGCATGTAGTCATCGTAATTACCCGGATATACTTTCAGCGTGCCGTAATCCATGTCAGCCATGTGCGTGCATACCTGATTCAGGAAATGGCGGTCATGCGAAATGATGATCATGGTGGAATTACGTTCGTTCAGAATATCTTCCAGCCAGCGAATGGTGTTGATGTCCAGGTTATTCGTCGGTTCATCAAGCAACAAAATGTCCGGGTTGGAAAACAAGGCCTGCGCCAGCAAGACGCGCAGTTTCCAGCCTGGCGCAACCGCACTCATAACGCCCTGATGCTGATCAGTTGGAATGCCAACACCCAGCAATAATTCTCCAGCACGTGCCTCAGCTGTGTAACCATCATATTCAGCAAACTTGGCTTCCAGGTCTGCCGCTTTCATGTAGTCATCGTCAGTCGCTTCAGGATTGGCGTAAATCGCATCCCGTTCCGACATCGCGGCCCACATTTCTATGTGACCCATCATGACCACGTCCAGCACGCGCATGTCTTCAAAAGCAAACTGATCCTGGCGCAATTTACCCAAGCGCTCATTTTGATCCAGCATGACCGTGCCTGAAGATTGCTCAAGGTCACCGCCAAGAATCTTCATGAAGGTGGATTTGCCGCAGCCGTTGGCACCAATCAGGCCATAGCGGTTACCTTCGCCAAATTTGACAGAGATATTTTCAAACAGCGGCTTGGGGCCGAACTGCATGGTGATATTAGCGGTAGAAAGCACAGAAAACCTTTTGCAATAAAGATGGGGATCAACCGTGCATTATAGCATTGTGCTTTTGGTGACTTGCAGACAAGCCCATGATTTATAGAGAAATTATGAGATTTGGGAGCTGGATATCTGTAGCCCGGTAGTTTTTTACTGGTGAGATTACTTCTTTACCAATAGGAAATGGCTTGTCTGAAGATTAATTTTTTAGACAAGCCATTTATTAATTTCAATTAAGTTTGTTTAATTGAAAGTTTTTCCTTCTGCAGCCAGTTTTGCAAGCAAAGGAGCTGGTTTCCAGGCATCACCATGGCGGCCTTTGGCATATTTCTCCATGGCCATGACTACATTTGGCAAGCCTACGGTATCAGCGTAGAACATCGGTCCACCAGTGTGCAATGGGAAGCCATAGCCTGTCAGGTACACCATATCGATATCAGACGCACGTGTCGCGATACCCTCTTCCAGGATGTAGGCTGCCTCATTGACCAAGGCAAATATCAGGCGCTCAACAATTTCCTGGTCAGAAATCTTGCGGCGTGTAATGCCCAGGTCAGCAGAGTGCTGGATGATCATGTCATTCACGATAGACGACGGATAGGCTTTGCGGTCACCCGGTTTATAGTCATACCAGCCTGCACCGGTTTTTTGACCAAAACGACCCAACTCACACAGCAAATCTGCTGTTTTGGAATAGGTGATTTGTGGTTTTTCTACGTAACGGCGTTTGCGGATATACCAGCCGATGTCATTGCCAGCCAGATCACCCATACGAAATGGCCCCATGGCAAAGCCCATTTTTTCTACCGCTTTATCCACCTGCTCCGGTGTGCAGCCTTCTTCCAGCAAGAAACCTGCTTGACGGCTGTATTGTTCTATCATGCGATTGCCAATGAAACCATCGCACACGCCAGATACCACGCCAGTTTTTTTGATTTTTTTGGACAAACCCAACACTGTCGCCAGCACGTCTTTGGCAGTTTTTTTACCGCGTACGATTTCCAGCAATTTCATGACATTGGCCGGGCTGAAAAAATGGGTACCAATGACATCTTCAGGGCGTTTGGTGAAGTCGGCGATTTTATCGACGTCCAGCGTTGAGGTATTCGACGCCAGAATAGCGCCCTGCTTCATGACTTCATCAAGCTTTTTGAAGACTTGTTCCTTGACGCCCATGTCTTCAAACACGGCTTCAATGACGATATCAGCCTGGGCAATCTCTTCATAAGACAAAGTGCCAGTGATCAAACCTACACGCTGATCAAATTTCTCTTGCGTCAGCTTGCCTTTTTTAAGCGTGTTTTCATAATTCTTGCGTATCGTCGCCAGACCTTTATCCAGTGCTTCCTGTTTCATTTCCAGAATTTGTACAGGAATGCCCGCATTGGCAAAGTTCATCGCAATACCACCACCCATGGTGCCAGCACCGATAACGGCGACGGATTTGATAGGGCGAGTTGGCGTGTCATCAGGCACATCCGGTAATTTGCTGGCCGCGCGCTCGCCAAAGAAGGCATGACGCAGGGCTTTGGATTCTGTGGTTTGCACCAGATCGACAAACAATTCACGCTCAAATTTGATGCCATCATCAAATTTCTTTGTCACAGCGGCTGCTACTGCTTCTACGCATTTCAAAGGTGCAGGGAAAGG
Source organism: Undibacterium sp. Tian12W (assembly GCF_049339405.1). Lineage (NCBI taxonomy): Bacteria > Pseudomonadati > Pseudomonadota > Betaproteobacteria > Burkholderiales > Oxalobacteraceae > Undibacterium > Undibacterium sp. Tian12W. The sequence goes on along the minus strand of NZ_JBMPPK010000008.1, from coordinate 124,518 downwards.
ACCAGCCATGGCACGCACTGTATTGCGTGAGAATTGCAGATAGGCTTCATAGTTCGGATAATCAATCTTGATATCACGTACTCTTGGCAATGGGCGCACATCAGCAACTTTTGCGGCAAATGCGAGTGCCGCTTCCATTACATCGCCTTCCACTACTTCATTGAAGATGGCTGTCTTGGCCAGTTTTTCAGACGGCACAGCTGTGCCGGAAACGATCATGTTCAAAGCCATTTCCAGGCCCAGCACACGCGGCAGGCGTTGTGTACCACCGGCACCAGGCAGGATGCCCAATTTAACTTCAGGCAAGGCTATTTGTGCACCTTTGGATGCGACGCGGTAATTACAACCCAGCGCCAGTTCCAGGCCACCACCCATGCACACTGTGTGAATAGCAGCGATGACTGGCTTGTCAGATCCTTCGACCACATTGATCAGCGTATGCAGGCTAGGTTCTGCAGATGCTTTTGGGGAATTGAATTCTTTGATATCCGCACCGCCGGAGAATGCCTTACCGGCACCTGTAATGACGATGGCTTTGACAGCATCATCGTTCAAAGCCTGTTTCATGCCATTCACCGCCGCTGTGCGGGTAGCATGACCCAAGCCATTTACAGGCGGATTGTTCAGGGTAATTACGGCGATATTGCCATTCACTTGATATTCGGCGCTCATGTCTCTTCCTATAGGTGAAATACTGCTTGGATTTGCCAGTTCAGTGCTTTTAAAAATCTGGTGTAAGCTTATTTTTGCTTACTATACCGCAAAATAGTACGAGCGTATTATTTTATTTTAATTCCAATACTGCCGCACGTGAAAATAACTCAGACTTGGTGAAATCCTGGTGAAATCTTGGCGGAATACACCGTGATCTGCCTGCATGACTTACTATCTGCTACAGTACTTTAGTCCATGGCGCGGCAGAACATTGGAAAATCTGAAGTTGAGAACCCGGATTCAATTCAGATGGAATAAGCCAGAAATTATTCATTTCAACGCCAACGACGAACTGGAGTTTTTGAATTGATGATGTATCCCACTTCAAGCTGGACTGAGCAAATCAAGGCGGCAGCCATTATTGGCGCAGTCGTGTTTGCTGCCTGCCTGCTAGGGATACTCAGCCGTTCCATGGGGCATCTCGCAGCCTTGTGGCCAGCCAACGCACTGCTGATTGGATTATTTGTACGCTTTCGTCCATTAAATAATCCCGGTGGATGGCTGGGCGCAACAGCCGCTTATATTACGGCCTACTCCCTGACTTACAACGCAGCAGGCACAATGACAGCCCAGAATTTGTATGCCAGTTTGATGCTGACTGGCGGCAATCTTGCCTGCGTCATCACTGGTGTTTTGCTTTTTTCCTGGCTGGATGATGAACACCGCCGCTTGAAACATCCGCTTTCTGTACTTTACCTTGCGCTGGTTGCATCATGCGCCGCTGCAGTAGCTGGCGTGGTTGGTACGATGACAGATCCTATACTGTCCAATGCCGGTCCGCTCAAAGGCTGGGCATTCTGGTTCGTGAATGAACTGGTCAATTTGATGGCAGTTTTACCTGTCATGCTGAGCTTGCCGGATTTATCAGGGTTCAGATTAAACCGCCGCCGCACTTTCAAGACCGAGCATATTCATCCCGGCAAAATCTTGCCCATATGCGCTCTTCTGATGTCTTTTACCCTGGGCATCATGGTAGGCGGCCCGGGTGCACCTGTCTTCCCTATCCCGGCCCTGCTGTGGTGTGCATTGAGCTACGACATTTTCATCACCAGCATACTGACTTTGCTATATAGCGGCTGGGTATTGATCTCCATGTCGCTTGGCTACCTGCCGATTTCCATCGTCAACATGAATTCGCGCCCCATGTTGCTCTCAATACGCATAGGGGTGAGTCTGCTGGCACTGGCGCCGTTAACAGTGGCTTGCGTCATGGCTGCACGTGAAGAACTCCTGAGGCAACTTAAATACATCGCTGAACATGATCAATTAACCAGCCTGCTCAACCGCCGTGCCTTTAATGAGCGCGCTTCCAGCCTGCTGACGAAGCTTGCTGAGCAAAACAGGCCAGTAGCCGTATTGATGCTGGACATTGATAAATTCAAGGATGTGAATGATACCTACGGGCATGCCGGTGGTGACCGTGTACTGATCGCTTTTGCACGCATAGCGAGTGCAGGCCTGCGAGATATTGATATTCTGGGCCGCATAGGCGGTGAAGAATTTGCCGCCATATTGCCGGGTTGTGGACGCAAGGAAGCAGAAATGATTGCGCAACGCGTGCGCAACAAGCTCGCCAATACATCCATAGACATAGGCGATGACCAGCAAATAGCAGTGACTGTCAGTATAGGCGCCAGCTTTGTCCGTCAAGCTGTGCCTGATATTGAGCCGCTGCTATTGGTCGCCGACAAGGCCCTTTACCGCGCTAAAGAAAACGGACGGAACCGGGTAGAGATTAATGATTTTACTGATGTAAAACAAGAAAATGCTCAGGCTCATTAATAATCTGGATGATTATTAATGAGCCTGATGTTCCTCTCACTATCTATGGATACAGATTCTCTAAAGATGACTTTACTGAACTTTGACAGCAAGGGTTATAAATCGTTAGAAGACGCTTGGCACCAGATTCTCCCCTCCGGACACTTCGATGACTGTTCCACTGACATAAGGATTGGTCATCAAAAACAACGCTGCATGCCCGACATCCTCTTTGGCCCCAGCATGACGCGCTGGGAAGGTTGTGCGCACGCGTTCGTTCAATGCGATGCGCTCATCAACCTACAAAACATTCCACAACCCGGTGTCGATGTAGCCTGGACGTATTGTGTTAACCCGGATCGGCGCCATCTCCAGCGCGAGTGAACCCGATAAGGATTCCACTGCAGCAAACGCAGCAACTACGGCCGCCAGGCCCAGTTTTGGTCGCGCCGCAGTTCCACCTGTAAGGAAAGTAATCGACCCGCCGACTTGCAGGTGAGGCGCGGCATACCGCGCACAGGCCCAGCTACCCATGAATTTAGCATCCATATAGCTTCGCACACCGCGCATGTCGTCTGCCATGAACGTCCCCCACGTACCAAAGCCAGGTCCTGAGGTAACGACGAGATGGTCAAAGGGGCCAATGATGTCAAATGTTTTGCGCACAGCAGCCTCATCAGCGATATCTAGTGTTACCTGCTCGAAATTGACTAACTCCGGATGCTGCTCCACCGAGGTAATACGCCGACTGGCAACAATCACGGATGCACCCGCTGCATATGCTGAGAGTGCGATACCCAGTCCAATACCCGTTTTTCCGCCAACCACCACTACTCGCTTCCCATTGAGGCTTGATGGAGACAAAGTCGGTTGTTCAAAATTATTTGTGCTTGCGTTCATAGTTCTCTTCACCTTAGTCTGTAGTTTATGAATGCCCCCCTAGTCACAGTTGAGTAGTAATCAGCAGTTACTCAAGCGTCTTAGGGAGCTGTGTATCTGTTTGAATAAAACTTATTCAAACAGCAAAAGGAAGTTGGGTTGGCCATTGGATGCATACACTCCACCAAGTACGGCGACAATCGTGCCATTAATGAAGCTGGTATCGTCGCTAGCCAGAAACGCGATCAAGGCGGCAACCTATTCCAGGATTGCGACGCGGCCAATCGGCATGCGGATGCGGAAAGCGGCGAGCAGTGGCTCGTTTTTTTGTTAACTCGGCGGTCGCATCGGTGGCGGTCAGGCTTGGTGCCACCGCATTAACGCGAACACCGCGTGCACCAAATTCCAAAGCTAGTGCACGGGTGTAATTGGTTATCGCCCCCTTAGCGGCGTTATAAGCACTCATGCTCCAGCCGCCGACCATGCGCGAAGCAGAAGACAGGTTGACAATTACGCCCCTGGTTTTCAACAGATGGGGCAAGGCCGCGCGCACGCCGAAATAGACACTATCGAGATTGGTGCCCATGACCGTGCACCTGTCGGCAGTCCTACTCTGTTCGAAAGGGCCGAAGATCGCCATGCCAGCATTATTGACTAGAACATCAAGCTTGCCCAACTTTGCGACCGAATCCGCGACTAAGCAGTGAACGTAATATTCATTGGGCACGTCGCCCGCGTGGATCAAGGCTTGTTGCGGGTCGAGGCCCGCCAGGGTATCGTAAAGCTTGTGCTCGCGTCGCCCAATTAACGTTACCAACGCTGCCTCTTGCAGAAATCGGCGAGCAGTAACGGCTCCGATACCGGATCCTGCACCTGTGACGATGACCACCTTATCCTCAAATCTTTTCATGACGTTCCCCATTAAATTACGCGGATGTTCGTCCGCAAAACAGGAACCATCATAATTACCTTTTTATCGATTGATAATCCACCCATTTTGAATCAAACTAATTCCAAATAAGAATAAATCAATCTAATTAATAACTTTCATCGCATTAAGGAAATTATGGACCGCTTTCAAGAATTGTCTGCTTTTATTGCCGTTGTTGAAACTGGAGGCTTTTCTGCCGCTGCGCGCAGAACGGGTGACTCGCAATCTACGATCAGTAAATCCGTCGGAGCACTTGAAAAACGGCTGGGGGTCATATTATTCAGGCGCAACACTCGTAGCGTCACGTTGACGGACGAAGGCCAGCGTTACTATCAGCGCGCCAAACCACTGCTTGATGAGATCGATTCAGTCGACAGTGAAATGACCAGTCTGACAGCGAAGGTTGCCGGTCAAGTCCGTATCGCAGTTGCTGCTACATTCGGGCGCCTCCACATTCTTCCACTTGTGCCAGGATTACTCAAGTTGTATCCGGAATTGGAAGTAGGTCTGGTGCTGTCAGACTCCGTGCGTGATATGGTCGATGATCGAATCGATCTCGCCATTCGCGTCGGTACCGTAAGTGAACTTGATTCGGTGGTTCGAAAGGTGGCGACGACCAAGCTGGTATGTGCCGGTGCGCGGAAATATTTCGACAAGCACGGCATTCCCGCCACCCCTGCCGATTTGAGCCACCATAATTGCCTAGTGTATGAAGGGGGGAGTACTGGCGGCGTGTGGCCGTTTATTGACTCACAGGGAAAATACAGCGTTCCAGTCTCTGGCAATCTAAAATCAAACAGCGTTGAAACCATCCGGGCAGGCGTATTGGCCGGCGTTGGAATTGGCATGTTCACTCATCTTTCGCTTGCCAACGAATTGAGACATTTTGATATCGTCACTGTACTTGACGACTTTCTGCAAGAGACCTTGGACGTGAGCCTGATTTGGCCAAATCGCCGCTTCGTCTCTTCTCGCGTCCGCTTAGTTACCGAGTATTTTGATGCCGCACTTCGGAAAAGCACTTGATCCCAATTTTTCGCCTCCAGTACAAGTAAATTGATGTCGACCTGTCGATTGTTTGTTCGTTTGCTCGCTGAATTGACCCTATCAGTTTGATCCACCTTTCATTTCCTGGCTAGGGCTACGACCATCTTCAAATCCCACTTTTTTAAAATCCAGATGAAGCTGTTTTAAGCTACATCCTTATTTACGATTTTTACTTGCTTCAGTTTTAAGTCAACTTGAAAGCTGTAATACATATTTGTCGATGGCACTGGTTTTTTGTCGTTCTGTATAAGCTTTTAAAAAAAATAAAGCTGCGGAACCAAGTTTTTCCACTTAGAGACTGAAGATCGACGGGAAAATCACACTGTGAGTCTTTGAAATATAAGAAATATTCATAATCACATTAATTTTCACGCAGAGTGCGAATACTCTTTATCTGGAGACAATTGGCTACCGCACCTCTATGCACGAAAGATACGATTATCCCCTAAACCTCCAGCCATTCTTTACGGATGTTTTCATTGGCACGCAAATCTGCTGGCGTGCCCTCAAACACAATGCTGCCATGTCCCATGACATACACGCGCTGTGAAATTTCCAGGGCAATGGCGAGCTTTTGCTCAACCAGTAAAACGGAGATACCGCGATTTTTCAGCTCCTTCAAGTATTCGGCTACCAGCTCAACAATCTTTGGTGCCAATCCTTCTGTAGGTTCATCAATCATGATCAGGTCAGGGTCACCCATCAAAGTGCGGCATAACGTCAGCATTTGCTGCTCACCGCCAGACATCACGCCTGCCTGGGTATTCCTGCGTTCGCGCAGACGTGGGAACATCTGGTACATATCTTCTATGCTCCAGCGTGGCTTACTGTCTTTGGGACGTCCAGATTTCTCACCCAGCATCAGGTTTTGTTCGACAGTCAAGGTGGGGAAGATATCACGGTTCTCTGGCACGTACCCCAGACCCTTATGAGCAATCTGAAAGGCTTTCAGACCGATGATTTCTTCTCCTTTGAACAGGATGGAACCGGTCGCATTCACCTGCCCCATGGTTGCCTTGACGGTAGTAGAACGCCCTACGCCATTGCGACCCAACAAGCTAACAATTTCGCCTGCATTGACCTGCATATCAACACCATGCAAGACATGGCTTTTGCCATAAAAGGCATTGAGATTTTTTATCGTCAGTAAGCTCATTCAACCTCCACCGGTGCATGACCACCAAGATAGGCGTCTTTGACTTTTTGATTATTGCGGATATTGGCGGGGGTGTCACAGGCAATGACCTCACCATAGACAACCACGGCAATTTTATCGGCCAGACCGAAGACCACGCTCATATCGTGCTCCACCATCAATAGTGATTTGCCGACGGTGACCTTACGTATCAGTTCCACTGCAGCATCAGACTCAGAACGGCTCATGCCTGCTGTCGGTTCATCGAGCAAAATCACGTCAGCACCGCCAGCAATGGTGATGCCGATTTCCAGCGCACGCTGCTCTGCATAGGTTAGCAGGCCAGCCGTGACATTGCGCCTGCGCTTGAGGCCAATTTGCTCCAGCACAGCCTCTGCTCTTTCATGCGCATCCTTCAAGCCATTCAACCTGTGCCAGAACGAGTATTTATAACCCAGTGACCACAAGACTGCGCAGCGCAGGTTTTCATAGACAGACAGGCGATGAAAAATATTCGTAATCTGAAAACTACGTGACAGGCCACGGCGGTTGATTTCATACGGCTTCAAGTGCGTGATGCTCTCGCCATTGAGCAGGATATCCCCGGAAGTAATAGGAAAGCGGCCAGAAATCAAATTAAACAGTGTGGATTTACCAGCACCATTCGGGCCGATAATCGCAAATCGTTCGCCTTTAGGCACCTGCAGATTGGCGCCCTTGATGATTTCTGCACTGCCAAAGGACTTTCGTACCTCTTTTAATTCAAGCGAAAAGCCTGTCATGCTTGCACCCTCCGCATTTGTTCTTCAATTTCAGTATTGACTTGCCCCCAATGTTCGGCAAAACCACCCTTAAGTTTGGCGCAGACAAAAAAACCTATGCCAATAACAATGATCGTCATTGTCCACCAGGTGCTGCTGGCAGTGTCTATTGAAACACCAAACATTTCTATGACTGCACTTTGTGTCGCCTCAAGGGTGCGTTGATACAGCATTTCTACGGCCAATATGACACCAGCGGTGGTAATTGCTGCTGCAAGCACCAGTTTCCACATGCTTGGCCACACTCGTTTAAACAAGCCAAATTTAGCCACGCGCAAATTCATCATGATGATGCTGGCCATACCGCCCGGTGCATACATGACGATGATTATGAAGAAGACACCCAGATATAATTGCCAGGCCTTGGTCAGATCTGACAGCATTACGGTCAAAAACACACCTATGATTGCTCCTATCATAGGTCCGAAAAAGAAACCCACTCCACCAATAAAGGTAAACAGCAGCACAGCTCCGGAGCGTATGGCACTTACATTTTCTGCAGTCACGATTTCAAAGTTAATCGCTGACAAACCACCGGCAATACCTGCAAAGAAAGCTGAAAGTATCAATGTCAGGTAACGCACCCATTGGGTATCGTAGCCTATGAATTCAACTCGCTCAGGATTATCGCGAACGGCATTGACGATGCGACCCAAAGGCGTATGCGTAAAAGCATACATGCCTATGGTACTGATGAATAACCAAAAAGCGATCAGGTAATACACCTGAATTTGCGGCCCATAAGTGATACCCAAAAAGGATGAACCGATGATGCGGTTGGTGGAAATACCACCTTCACCACCAAAGAAACTTGGGAACATCAGCGAGCAGGCAAACACGAGCTCCACCATACCCAGAGTAATCATGGAGAAAGTCGTACCTGATTTTTTGGTCGTGACATAGCCAAACAAAACCCCAAAGAACATGCCGGCGACACCACCGATCAGCGGGATCAACGTGACTGGAAAAGTCAGGCTACCCGCCGTCATGAGATTCATCGCATGAATGGCGAAGAAAGCCCCAAGGCCGGAATAAACCGCATGGCCGAATGACAGCATGCCCCCCTGCCCCAGTAGCATATTGTACGAAAGGCCAAAGATCATTAAAGTGCCAATTTGCGACAGCAAGGACAATGATCCGCCAGTGCTAAAAATCATTGGTGCGAGTATCAGCAGGAAAGCAAAGCTGCCCCAGATAATCCAGCGTGCAAGATTGATAGGTTTGAATACTAAAGCTTTGCTCATCTTTTATCCTTCACGAGTGCCGAGTAAGCCTCTGGGCCTGAAAATCAGGATGAGTACCAATAAGAGATAAGGCAAGATAGGCGCTACTTGCGCAATCGTCAGACTCAGCAAAGCATAACCAGGTGCGGTGGCACTGATGATCATGCCCAGTTTGGCGAACACGGACACAAAGGAGTAGTCCAGAGCAACCGCAAAAGTCTGCAATACACCTATCAGCAGTGATGCCACAAAAGCACCCGCCAATGACCCCATGCCGCCAACAACAACGACGACGAAAATAATACTGCCCAGGGTAGATGCCATACCCGGCTCGGTGACAAAGGCATTGCCACCGACCACGCCGGCAAGCCCGGCCAATGCGCAACCGCCGCCAAATACCAGCATGAAGACGCGGGGAACATTGTGTCCCAATGCTTCTACAGTATCAGGATGAGTGAGGGCTGCCTGTATCACCAGGCCTATGCGGGTACGCGTCAGCAATAGATAAATCGAAACGAGCATCACCAACGCAACCAGCATCATGAAACCGCGATAGATAGGGAAAGTCGTTGTGTACAGCGTAAACAAAGGGCCATCCAAAGATGCAGGGATAGGATAAGGAACAGTTGACCTGCCCCAGATCAATTGCACCAGTTCGACAATCACATAAGACAGCCCGAAGGTAAATAGTAGTTCGGGGATATGTCCGTATTTATGCACGGAACGCAGGCCATATCGCTCCACCATCGCACCGAGCAAACCGACTAGCAGTGGTGCTAAAAACAAAGCCGGCCAAAAGCCGATCTTGACGCTGATGGTATAGGCGAAATAAGCGCCCAACATATAAAAACTGGCGTGGGCGAAATTGAGTACGCCCATCATGCTGAAGATCAGCGTCAGTCCGGATGAAAGCATGAACAACAGCAATCCGTAACTGACACCGTTCAGCAAAGTGATCAGTGTGAATTCCACAGCAAAGATCCTTTTCAGAAAATTCTTGAACGATCGTACTATTTATAGGTAAAAAAAGAGAGTGCGCATCAAGCGACTCTCTTTTTTTAAAGAATTAGCCTGGTCGTTTCATCTGGCAAGAAGATGGCTGCGATGCGACGAATGCATCTATCTTCTGATTGGTTTTCCAACCCATGCCGGTATTTTCCTGGTCAAATTTAACATCCTTGCCATTGGTTTTAACCCAGGTTGCTATATACAAAGGCTGTTGAATCTGGTGATCAACCTTACGCATGTTCGCGTCACCATTCAGGCTCTTGAAATTCAAGCCCTCCAGTGCAAATGCGACTTTGACTGGATCAACAGATTTAGCCTGCTTGACAGCCTGGCCCATGGCAGCCAGGACAGAATAAGTCGCCATGGAATAATAGTCATCCTTATACTTGGTTTTAAAGCCCTCTACGATATCCTTGCCAGCGAAGGTCTCGTTATTTGGATTCCAGTAACCCACATATTTGACGCGATCCATACCAGCAGCACCCATGGCCGTTGGCACGCCCGTTGTCGCTGCATAATAGGTATAGAAATTTGATTTCAGATCAGCATCCTTGGCAGATTTAATCAGCAAAGCCAGGTCGGCACCCCAGTTACCGGTGATGACAGTGTCCGCGCCGGAAGCTTTGATTTTTGCCACATACGGGGAGAAATCCTTGACCTGGCCAATTGGATGCAGATCATCGCCAACAATTTGTATATCAGGACGCTTGCGTGCCAAATACTCTTTGGCCGCACGGGTAACCTGTTGGCCAAATGAGTAGTTCTGACCAATGATGTATACCTTCTTGATATTCTTGTCGGCAGCCATGAAAGTTGTCAAGGCTTCCATTTTCATGTCTGAGTTGGAATCAAAGCGGAAATGCCAGAAACTGCATTTGCTATTGGTCATGTCAGGATCAACAGCTGCGTGATTCAGATAAACGATTTCCTTGCCTGGGTTACGTTCGTTATGTTTATTGACAGCATCCTGCAAAGCCAGGCCCACGGCAGAGCCATTACCTTGCGTGATGTAGCGAAAGCCTTTATCAATCACTGTTTTCAATACATTCAGTGACTCTTGTGCACTACCTTTATTATCAAAACCGACGACTTCGAATTTGTGTTCGCCAGCCCATTTTTCGGCATTGGCCTTATCAGCGATGTACTGATAGGAATTAAGGATATTTTGCCCAACTGGCGCAAAAGCACCCGACAGTGGATCGATGTAGGCGATCTTGATGGTATCGGCCATCACTGCGGGTACGGCGAAGGTTAAAGCGACTGCAGCGAGGCTGGCACGTAAAGGAAATTTCATTTGTCTCTCTCCGGTATTCTCATTGTTGGAATCTAGATTTTTTTCGTTTTATCGCTACTTCCAGAACTTGAACTATACATAGTCAGGTTCTGCACGTCTTATGCAGTTGGTAGTTTATATTCCTTAAATTGCTCCCTCAGTTTATTTTTCAAAATTTTTCCTGTTGCACCTAATGGCAGACTTTCAATAAAAACCACGTCATCAGGCAGCCACCATTTCGCAACTTTTCCATCAAAAAATTGCAGCAATTCTTCTCTTGTAACTTCTGCTCCGGGTTTCTTGACTGCTAACAACAATGGACGTTCATCCCATTTGGGATGAAATACACCGATACAGGCCGCTTGCAGGATTGCCGGGTGTGACACCGCTACATTTTCCAGGTCTATCGTACCTATCCACTCACCACCCGACTTGACCACATCCTTGCTGCGGTCAGTGATCTGCATATAACCATCATCATCGATGGTAGCCACATCACCAGTCGGGAACCAGCCATCTTCAAGAACATCACCGCCTTCATTCTTGTAATAGCTATTGATAATCCAGGGGCCTTTGACCAGCAGGTTGCCATAGGTTTTGCCGTCCCATGGCAACTCCTGACCAGCATCGTCAACGATCTTCATATCCACGCCGTACAAGACATGGCCTTGTTTCTGGAGTATCGCTTGCTTCTCTTCTTCGGCCAGATCAGCATGTTTGGTCATCAAGGTACCAGCAGTGCCAAGTGGAGACATCTCTGTCATGCCCCATGCATGCACGACTTCTACCCCGTAAGTGTTGCGCAAGGTTTTCATCATGGCTGGCGGGCAGGCAGAACCTCCGATCACCGTGCGTTTAAAAGTCGAGAATTTCAGATTATTCTGTGCCACATAAGTCAACAGGCCCAGCCAGACTGTGGGTACGCCAGCAGAGAAAGTGACTTTTTCCTGTTCAAACAATTCATAGAGAGATTTGCCGTCCAGATGCGGACCAGGGAAAACCAGTTTAGCGCCATTCAGAGGTGCAGAATAAGGAAGGCCCCATGCATTCACATGGAACATGGGCACTACCGGCAAAACAGAATCACGTGCCGATACATTCAAGCCATCTGGCAAGGATGAGCCATAAGAATGCAGGATGGTTGAGCGATGAGAATACAAGGCCCCTTTAGGGTTGCCTGTCGTGCCTGAGGTATAGCACAGACTGGAAGCAGAATTCTCGTCGAAGAGTGGCCAGACAAAATCATCACTATTGGCTTCGATTAAATCTTCATAGGCCATCAGGTTAGCGATTTTGCCATCGGTTGGCAATTTGTCCCGGTCGCACATCATGATATAGCCTTTGATACCAGGGCAATGCGCGACAATTGCCTGTACGATGGGCAGGAAGGTCATGTCAAACAACAGGTATTGGTCTTCTGCGTGATTGGCAATGTAAGCAATCTGTTCTGGGTGTAATCTCGGATTAATCGTATGCAAGACAGCGCCGGAACCTGACACAGCATAATAGGCTTCCAGATGACGGTAACCATTCCAGGCCAGGGTGGCAATACGGTCACCCAGTTGCACACCGAGTTTGGCGAAAGCATTCGCCAGTTGTTTTGATCTCTTATGACATTCGCTGTAGTTATAGCGATGAATATCCCCTTCCACCCGGCGGGAAACAATTTCATTTTTTCCAAAATAACGGTCGGCATGTTCAATGAGGCTGGAGATAAGCATGGGCTTGCTCATCATTTGCCCCATCACGGGACTCTTCACATAAGACGACATTTGTTCTCCTGAAATGTGCAGCGTTATCGATTACTTTGGCAATTAAGCAAATTGCTGAATTTTATTCTTCGTCGATTTTTGTACGACCGTACTAATCCGTCAATCAGTATTTTTTTTGCAATGCACAAAGTAGTCTCTATTCGCTTCCTATGTTTGTCCTTCCCCACAAACAAAAATGCGGAAGATAAGCTCTCCCGCATCGCACCATTCAACAAATTTACTTTGTGTCGAAAAAAGAGTCCGACACCCTTAGTCTGCCACCTTCTTAACGCTTACCCGGCGGGCCACCTTCTCCCGACTCCAGCACAAAACCTGCTTTTGCATCTTTTCCCAATACCTTGACCAGATAGGGCATGACTTCTTTTAGAGTAGCCAGCAAAGTCCATGGCGGATTAAGGATAAACATGCCACTGCTATGCAAGCCAAAACCATCTGGCGTTGGGCCACTGATGGACAAGGTGACATTCAGCCAGCTATTCGCCTGCAGGCGCTTGAGTTTTTCTGGCAAAGAACGGGATTCCTGACGTTGCAGTACCGGATACCAGACAGCAAAGGTGCCGGTAGGGAAACGCTTCAGGCCATCTTCCAGAGACACTTTGACGCGTCGGTAATCGTCCTTGACTTCGTAAGGGGGATCTATCAGCACCAGGCCACGACGTGATGGAGGTGGTAGCAAGGCTTTCAGGCTTTCAAAACCATCGCCGGCAGAAATGATGACGCGCTTGCCCCTGACGGTCTGACGCTGGCCCTGCTCTGCCGCATGGTTATCTAGCTTGCGGAAATTTTCGCTCAGTATTTTAATTTCGCTGGGGTGCAATTCAAACAGGCGCAGGCGGTCTTGTTCGCGCATGACGATATTGGCGCAGTAAGGCGAACCTGGGTAATAACGCATTTTGCCGCTGGGATTGAGGCCCTTGATCAAATCCATGTAGGCGGCAAAAGACTCAGGAATATCCTTTCTATCCCACAAAGGACCGATGCCAGTTTCAAACTCGGCATTTTTACTCGCATAACCACTGTCAAGTGCATACAAACCGGCACCTGCATGTGTGTCTATATAGGTATAGGCAGTGTCTTTCTGTCCCAGATATTCCAGCAATTGAATCAGAACAAAGTGCTTCAGGACGTCGGCATGATTACCGGCATGAAAGCCGTGGCGGTAGCTCAGCATAATAAATCTTTCAAAAATGAATAGGCGACCTGCCAATGGCAAGTCGCCCTAAAATGGTAGCAAGCGGTAAGAAACTAGCTAATTTAGCTTGAACCTAGCCTACCCGTTTGCCAAGTATGATCAAATCGCGCTCTATGCCGTCGAGCGTCGCCACCTTTGGCATATTTGCAAAGGTGGCAAAGTCAAATGCAGCAAATAACTTCAAACTTGGCACATTATGACCAAAAATGAAGCCCAGCAAAGTGTGAACCTTGATTTCAGGAGCATGCGCAATAGCCTGCGTTAGGAAATAACGCCCCAGACCCTGACCACGTGCCGCCTCATGCAAGTAGATGGATAATTCAGCAGTACCAGAATAAGCAGGCCTGCCATAAAAATTTGAGAATGACAACCAGCCTATGATTTGAGCATTTTGCTCGCAGACCCAAAGTGGCCGCGATTCAGGTTTGTGCTCATGAAACCACGCATGGCGCGATTCTACCGTAATTGGCTCTGTATCGGCGGTAACCACGCGCGAAGCAACGGTGGAATTATAAATAGCGACAATTTGCGGCAAATCTTCAAACTGTGCCAGTCTATGAGTAAATTCTGCTGCCATCGTCATTAAATTGTATGGGTAGCCCGGGAAGAACGTACTGCCGCACCTAACAATTCTTCTACACGCAAGCGTATGCGGTTACCACTTTCATCTTCAGGGAAATGCACACCTATGCCTTGCGACTTGTTATTACCCGCACCTGCCGGTGTAATCCAGGCAACCTTACCAGCGATAGGGTATTTATTGGGGTCATCCAATAAAGTCAAAATCAGGTAAATCTCTTCACCCAGACGATAAGTCTTATTGGTAGGCACGAAAATGCCGCCATTTTTTAAAAATGGCATATAGGCTGCAAACAGGGCAGCCTTTTCTTTAATCGCCAGCGACAACACCGAAGGACGATTCGGCGAAGGCATATTAAGCGGAGCACCTGGATCTGCTGGTAAATCTGACATGTTCTGGCTTTCGCAATTCTTTAATCAAATACTGCCGAATAATGCGGAATATTCAAGCAGCATATCTTCCAAAAATAATTTGGCCGACAAAGGGTGACTGGCAATCGCCTGCCTTTCATTGCAATTCTTGATGAATTGCTGCAAAGCTGACTCATCAACCTGCATGGACAATGCCTTCAACTCCCTCTCATAGCGAGGATGATACCGGATTCTGCCACTTTGTTTATAGGAAAATATATCGTAGAGCCAACGTTGTAGCCAGCCGACGACGACTGGCATTTCCATTTTCTGCATCTTGTCGGCAGTTTTCAGGCTGAGTTCCGTACCAGGTTTGCTCAAAAACCGTATAAATTCATCCAGATCAGCACGCAAGTCTGAATGTGCCATATCAAATGCCGCCAAAGGCGCTCCACCCTGCTGGGCCAGCCAGACATCAGCATCCTTGATACCCTGTTTATGCAGCCACTCCAGCGCAATACCGGCATCCGGCAAGCCGAGTCCAAATTTATGGCAACGCGATAAGATGGTAGGTAATAATCTGTCTATGCTATTCGATACCAGAATGAATACCGTATTGGCATTGGGCTCTTCCAGCGACTTCAACAAGGCATTTGCCGCTGGCACATTCAATGCCTCGGCTGGATACAAGACGATGACACGCCGGCCGCTACGATGGGTAGAAATATTCATGAAATCCGACAATGCCCGAACTTGATTAATGACGATTTCCTTCGAAGGAGCTTTGCTGGCCTTGCTGGTTTTCGCGGGAGCCTCAGCATCGTCACCAGCCGGCGCATCTTCTTCGTCCAGCAGTTCTGGCCTGACGCGGCGATAATCCGGGTGGCTGTATTGAGCAAACCAACCGCAAGAACCACATTGCTGGCAGGCGTGCCCACCCTGCCCCGGATTTTCGCAAAGCAGTGACTGTGCCAAATGCTCGGCAAACACGGTTTTACCTATACCTTGTGGCCCATGCAACAAAAAGGCGTGCGGCAGGCGCTGCCCCAGAGCCTGTATTTGTTGCCAGGAATCCTCTTGCCAGCTATATAAAGGGTGTTGCGTCATATTGCTTGCCGGGGAGAGCTGAGCAGATCATCAATCAATACATCCAGTTGCAAGCGTATAGCTTCTATACTTTGTGTGGAGTCGATGATCCTGAAACGTTGAGGAAATTCTTTGGCGCGGCGCAGGTATTCATTGCGGGTGGCGGCAAAAAAATCTGCTTTTTCCTGTTCAAACTTGTCCAGGTCGCGGGTTGCATCCAGGCGCGCGCGCGCCACTTCCAGCGGCACATCAAACAACAGTGTCAAATCTGGCTGCAAATGCGGATGCACCCATTGTTCCAGCGCATTGAGTTTATCCAGCGACAAATTCCTGCCTCCGCCCTGATACGCAAAGCTGGCATCGGTAAAACGGTCTGAAATAACCCAGTCGCCACGTGCCAGGGCTGGCTCTATGACCTGGGCAATGTGCTCGCGCCGGACGGCAAACATCAGCAAGGCCTCTGTTTCCAGATGCATTTTTTGTTTTAATAGCAATTCGCGCAAGGTTTCACCCAATGGCGTGCCACCAGGCTCACGGCTGCAAATCACTTTTACATCTTCAGCTTGCAGCTGGTTTTGCAAACGCTCTGCCACATAGGCGATATGAGTGGATTTACCCGCACCGTCTATGCCTTCAAAACTGATAAATTTTCCTGAGTGCTTCATTGTTTAATTCTATATTCTATTAATGCACCTTGACGCCATCAACGTTGGTACTTGTTCACTGCGCGATTATGGTCATTCAAATTATCGGAGAACTGACTGGTCCCGTTTCCACGCGCCACGAAGTATAAAGCATCGCTGCGAGCAGGGTCCAAAGCTGCAGAAATGGACTCCATGCCTGGCAAAGCGATTGGCGTAGGTGGCAGTCCAGCTCGTGTATAGGTGTTATAAGGTGTATCTGTCAGTAAATCACGCTTATAAATCTTGCCCTGATAACGTTCGCCCATGCCATAGATAACAGTAGGATCGGTTTGCAACAACATGCCCGTACGCAAGCGATTGACGAAAACCGAGGCTATCATGGGGCGTTCAGATTTTTGCCCCGTCTCTTTTTCAATAATGGAAGCCATGGTCAAGGCCTCATAGCGGTTCTTGTAAGGCAAGCCATCTGCACGTTTTTTCCAGGCCTCATCGAGCTTCTTCAATAATTGACTATGCGCCTGCTGGTACAGTTGCAGATCAGTGCTGCCCTTGGCAAAACGATAGGTATCCGGGAAGAACAATCCTTCTGCCTGCGGGAAATCTGGCGTGATCTTACGCATCAGTTCAGCTTCACTCATGCCCAGGGTTTCATGTTTGATGGCAGGATGCGCATCTACCAGTTTGCGCATTTGCTGGAAAGTCCAGCCTTCTATGACCGCCAGGCTGGCCATGGAAAAATCGCCATTGACGATCTTGTTCAGTAACTCCACCGGAGTTTTACCTGCCTCGATTTCGAAAGAACCAGCTTTCAGGCGATTTTCTTTACCCATCACGCGTGCCAGCGCTTCAAACATCAGGGGCTGAATCGGCACGCCAGCGTCATACACCTGGCGGGCAGACGAACGAACGCTACTGCCCGGCTTGATGGTGAATTCCTTGACCTCGCCCTCTGCAAAAATGGCTTGCTGCATCCAGTAATAGAAGCCACCACCTGCAGCTAGCGCCAACAGGATCAATAATACTAATAGTTTTTTTATGAAACCCATGTAGGCAGCTTAATCAAAATTGAGGGAGTTCTGACGAGATTTTACAGACGCTACTATAATTCGCCTGAACAGGTGCAGGCGGTATTGTAAAGCCAGCGCAGACAATAAGCGAATCAGCAAAGAAGAGTGAGTATAACAATATGACGTGGGAAAACTTTTTATCCAGCCAGGGCGCAACCGTGGAAGACCTGAATACAACCGGTTTTACTCCACACTGGCAATCAGATGCCCTGCAAACGGGATTTATTGCCCCTTTGACTGATCTGGGCCTGATCAGGGTTACTGGCGAAGACGCCCCTTCTTTTTTGCATAATCAATTAAGCAATGACGTAGAGCACTTGGGAAGTGCCGAGCTGCGCCGTGCCGCTTACTGCACCCCAAAAGGTCGCATGCTAGCCAGCTTTGTGTATTGGAAAGATGGCCAGGATATTATCTTGCAGCCATCAAAAAGCATACAAGCTACTGTACAAAAACGCTTGCAAATGTTTGTTTTGCGGGCGAAAGCCAAATTACACGATATCAATGCAGAGTACGTTGTTCTGGGGCTGGGTGGGATTGCTGCCCCGGCGGCACTGCAAGAATGGTTTCCTGAATTGCCAGCCAGACCTGACCAAAAGCTGACTAATGAGTATGGCAGCCTGCTACGCGTCGCAGATGCCAACAATGCACCGCGTTATCAATGGATAGTGCCGCTGGAAATTGCACAGCAAGGCTGGCTCAAATTGAGCACCCAGCTACAAGTGCTTAACACAAGTGCCTGGCGCGTAACTGAAATCCAGGCTGGCATCGCCATCGTCATCGCCAGCACGCAAGAAAAATTTGTCCCGCAGATGATCAATTTTGAACTCATCGGGGGCGTGAATTTTAAAAAAGGCTGCTACCCCGGCCAGGAAATAGTCGCGCGCAGCCAATACTTGGGCAAACTCAAGCGCCGTATGGCAATAGCTCTGGTGCACGCAAAAGATGTAGTAGCAGGAACCGAAGTATTTCATAGCGATGATGTCAGCCAACCCTGCGGCATGATCGTTAATGCAGAACAACATCAGGAAGACAGCTCACTGGCCTTGATAGAAATGAAGCTGGCTGATCAGGAGAGTGGTCAGCTCACCTTAGGCTCGGCAACTGGCACTGCAATAGAGCTATTGCCTCTGCCGTATGCAATAACAGACATCACGCAATAATCGCGCAATAAAGAATCAAAAGCAGGCATATGAATTGCTATATCTATTTTAAAGCCAGCGCTGGCAAAGAAGCAGAAGTACTGCAGCAGGAACGGCTGTTGCAAAACCTGATGCGCCAGGAAAATGAAAAAAGCCCGGCCTTGCAGAGACGCCCGACAGAACAGGATGGCATGCATACCTGGATGGAGATTTATCATCAGGTCACGTCTGATTTTGAACAGCGTCTTGAACTGGCTTACGCGCAAACTGGATTGAAGCAATTACAGTCTGGTGAGCGACATATGGAATATTTTGTGGATGTAGACTTATGTGCCTGATTGTCTTTGCCTGGAAACTGATACCTTGCACACCTATCGTGTTTGCAGGAAACCGTGATGAATTTTATGACCGGCCTGCAGTTGCTGCTGACTGGTGGCAAGACTACCCTAACATATACGGGGGGCGTGACCTGCAATCTGGCGGCACCTGGCTGGGCATGACTACAGTGGATGGCGCAGATAGTCTGACCAGCAAATTTGCCGCCATTACCAATATCCGTGCACCATCTGAAAAGCGTGAAGATGCCCCATCGCGCGGCGATCTGGTTGCCAATTACCTCAAGAGTGATTTAAGTGCGCAAGAGTATATTGCCAGCATTCGTGACACTGTTGCTGACTATAACGGTTTCAATTTACTGATCGGCGACAAGGAAGACCTGATCTGGTTTTCCAACCGCAATCAGGATGATGTACGGAATGGCCAGCCCCTGCCTCCAGGCATCTATGGTATTTCCAATGCATCACTGGATACGCCCTGGCCAAAAGTTGTCAGGACCAAGGCAGAATTTGCCAGCATGATATGCCAGCGTGCGCCAGTGGATGCCTATTTTGAAGTGCTGGCCAACACCACCCCCGCCCCCGATTGCCGCTTGCCTGACACCGGCGTTTCTTTTGAAATGGAACGACTATTATCATCGCCCTGCATAGTCTCGCCGAGTTATGGCACCCGGGTTTCTACGGTAGTCAAAGTCCATAAAGACTATCCTGCAGAATTCAATGAAAAATTGTTACGCTGAATAATTTTGCACGGCACTGTATACATCTATACTTTTTCCAAACTTGCTTTCCACAGCAAGGCAGCCGCCAGCAACTTTAATAGGCACGGTAAAGCTGCGTAAGCCAATGTCAACGCCTGCAAACCACTCTCGCTGGCAACACCCGGCACATAGCCCAGGTACTCAAGTGCTGGCAACGCCAGGCCTGCGGCCAGCGCCAGGTTCATCTTGCTGGCCCAGTTCCAGACACCAAAATAACTGGCTTCGTTCTTGTCACTATGTCCTGCTGCATGAATGACTCCTGCCAGCAAGGCGGGTGGCAAAGCCAGATCGGCTCCCAGGCTCATACCTGAAAAAATGCAAATCAGGGAAAAAGCCCACGCATCACCAACACCCAATGCAAGTACGCCAACAAAACTGAGTACTGACAAAAGCATTGCTAACAACCATGCTTTGACTTCACCTTTTCTGTGTGCCAGGCGAGTCCATAAAGGCATGGATAAAGCAGCGGCCAAAAAATACATCAACAACAAAATCCCGGACAAATGTTCCAGATGCAAACGATCTTTTGTGAAAAACAGAAACAAGGTTGCCGGTATCGCTGCGGCAATGCCGTTAACCACAAAGACTAGAAACAAGGCGCGAAAACTGCGGTTGGCGAATAGTTGGCGCAAAGACAGCGGCGCATGCGCCCCACCTGCCACCCCGGACTTTCGCGGTGTATGGCGTATCAGCAACCATGCCGTTATCAGCAGGCTGATACTCAACATGCCAGACAAGATCGTGACATTGCCAAACTGGATGATGATGGCTGTCGCGATCACACCAGCCAAACCACATGCCTCACGGACACTGGTCAGCCTTACTCTTTGCCCAGGCTCTTGCGTCAGGGACGCCCCCCAACTCTGGTAAGCAATACTGGCCAGACTGAATCCGGCATATACAACCACCAGTGTAACAAAGAACCACAGAAAAGCAGGATTGCCTGATAGTTGCGGAGGATGAAACAAGCCAATGAAACCGGCAATCAACAATGGCAAGGCCAAAACTATATACGGCGCGTAAGTACGGCTTTGCGGTCTCCGGTCTATCACTGCACCAATAAAAGGATCAATGAAAGCATCCATGATGCGGGTCAGTAATAGTGCCGTGCCTATAGCCGATAAAGACATGCCCAGGCGGTCTGCATAAAACTGGGGTACATAGACATAAATGGGCAATGCCACCATCGCCAGTGGGAAGCCAAACATGGCATAGGACAGCAAGTGCGATAGGGAGAGGCGCGGCATATCTTCCTGTTCATCCTGTCTTTAGAAAGTAAAAAAGCGTGGTCATTATTCCATGACCACGCTTTTTCGTTTGAAGCCTGCTGAATTAGCTCAATTCTTCCAGGCGCAGCTTCGTCACTTCGCCAAAGACTGAATCGAGCTTTTCTATCTTATCTATGGCTGCGACAATATTTTTTTCCTTGGTCTGATGCGTCAGGATGATGATATCTGTCTGCGTTTCGCCTTCTGCCGGTTCTTTTTGCAGCATGGCATCGATAGAAATCGTCAAATCTGCCAGGATGCGTGTGACATCGGCCAGAACACCAGGCTTGTCTGCCACATGCATGCGCAGATAATAGCTGGTGACGATTTCTGCCATAGGCAAGACTGGCAAATCACTGAGGGAATTAGACTGGAAGGCCAGATAAGGCACACGATGCTCAGGATCAGCCGTTGCCAGACGTGTGATATCAACCAGGTCGGCAATCACTGCGGACGCGGTAGGCTCAGAGCCTGCACCCTTGCCATAGTAAAGTGTCGCACCAACTGCATCACCATGCACCAGCACCGCATTCATGGCACCTTCTACATTGGCAATCAGGCGTTTTTCAGGAATCAGGGTTGGATGCACGCGCAGCTCTATACCGTCTTCAGTGCGCTTGCTGATACCCAGCAATTTGATGCGGTAGCCCAATTCTTCTGCATAGCGGATATCGCTGGCTTGCAGCTTGGTGATGCCTTCGACGTGGGCTTTATCAAACTGCATGGGGATACCATAGGCTATCGATGCCATGATGGTCGCTTTATGTGCAGCATCGACGCCTTCGATATCAAAGGTAGGGTCTGCTTCTGCATAGCCCAGTTCTTGCGCCTGTTTCAGCACAGTCGCAAAGTCCAAGCCCTTGTCACGCATTTCAGACAAGATGAAATTGGTCGTGCCATTGATGATGCCAGCAATCCACTGTATGCGATTGGCAGTGAGGCCTTCACGCAAAGCCTTGATGATAGGAATGCCACCAGCAACCGCAGCCTCAAATGCGACCATGACACCCTTTTCTTCTGCTGCTTTGAAGATTTCATTGCCATGTGTTGCCAGCAAAGCCTTATTGGCCGTAACCACATGCTTGCCATTGGCGATGGCTTTCATGACCAGGTCTCTGGCGATGCCATAACCGCCTATCAATTCAATGACGATATCGATATCAGGATTGCTGACCACCAGATTGGCATCATTCACGACTTCACATTCGCCATTGGTCAACTCACGTGCCCGCTCAACGTTCAGGTCTGCCACCATGGCAATCTCAATCGAGCGACCTGCGCGACGCGTAATCTCTAATTGATTGCGCTTCAAAACGTTGAAAGTGCCGGAGCCGACGGTGCCTATGCCTAACAGGCCTACTTTGATGGGTTTCATAAGTTTTCTAAACAGTAAATTAAATTAATTAATTGGTGCCGTGACGCTTTCGGTATGACTCCAGGAAACTGGCAATACGTCCGAAAGCATCTGTCAAATCATCCGTATTGGGCAAGAACACCACACGGAAATGGTCGGAATTGATCCAGTTAAATCCCGTTCCCTGTACCAATAACACGCGCTGCTCGGTCAGCAGTTCGTGGATAAACTCCTGGTCATCCTTGATGGGATACATCACAGGATCCAGTTTGGGAAACATATACAGCGCAGCCTTGGGTTTAACGCAAGTCACACCGGGAATTGCCGTCAACAGCTTGTGCGCCAGATCGCGTTGCTTGAGCAAACGTCCACCCGGCCCTACCAGGTCATTAATACTCTGGTAGCCGCCAAGTGCAGTCTGAATGGCAAACTGGCCAGGTGCATTTGCGCACAAGCGCATGGAGGCTAACATATTCAAGCCTTCAATATAATCCTTGGCATGACGTTTTTCTCCCGATACCACCATCCAGCCAGCGCGATAACCGCAAGAACGATAGTTTTTAGAAAGTCCATTCAGTGTCAGGAACAAGACATCATCGGCCAGAGAAGCAATGGAAGTATGCTCTTCGCCATCATACAAAGTCTTGTCGTAAATTTCATCTGCAAAAACGATGAGCTGGTGCTGGCGTGCTACTTCGACTATTTGCTGCAAGACCTCAACCGGGTACAAGGCACCGGTAGGGTTATTCGGATTGATGACAACAATTGCCTTGGTGTTGGGCGTGATCTTGCTCTTGATATCGTCAATATCCGGCATCCAGTCTGCACTTTCATCGCAGACATAATGCACAGGTTTGCCGCCTGACAGGCTGACAGCAGCTGTCCACAAGGGATAATCAGGCGCCGGCACTAATACTTCATCACCACTGTTGAGCAAGGCATTCATGCCCATGACGATCAGTTCAGAAGCGCCATTGCCGATATAGATATCTTCTATTGTCACACCACGGATATGCTTTTCCTGGGTGTAATGCATAATCGCTTTGCGCGGTGCAAACATGCCTTTGGAGTCGGTATAACCGGCAGCATTTTGCATGTTGCGTATCATATCCTGCACGATTTCATCGGGCGGGTCAAAATTGAAAACTGCCAGATTGCCGATGTTGAGCTTGATGATCTTGTGACCTTCATCTTCCATCTGCTTGGCTTTTTCCATGACCGGGCCACGGATGTCATAACAAACGTCTGCTAGTTTTTGTGATTTTTGTATGGGGCGCACCGCAACAATCCTTGATAATATTCATGAGTTGGCTACATCCACATTTCCAATCCAGACCGAAATGAGATAAAAGCACATGTTAAGCTGCAATACAGAAATGCTGCACTGCCAAACGTTCCATTCTGCACAATGCGCCGAATTTTATCAATCAGAACTTAGCAAAAGCTGAATTCCAGAATAGATTTGCATAGATAGAGTCGCATCATGTATCGTAAATGATGGTTTTACAACCTAATGCGCTTGAGCAAACATAGCTACGAGGACAAAAAATGGAAGTTATGGGTCTGAATACTAAATATTGAATATTGACTATCGGCCCCAAGCACACATATAGAGTGTGTACTTATTCCAGTAGAAACCACCATGAAAAAACTACTCCTATCTCTATTGTTCAGCATGGTCAGCGTGAATGCGGCATTTGCACAAAACGTGATTGAATCCATTGCGACAGACAGCGGCGGCAGGTTGGGTGCCAGCCTGCTGGTGCTGGAAACTGGCCAAAGCTTGTGGATATTGCCTGACACTGCTGCTCCCATGCAAGGTGTCAGCAAATTGCCTATCGTTATGGCTGCACTAGCTGCCGTCGATAAAAACAAGCTCAAGCTGGATCAAAAAGTCAGTATCAGCAAAGAAGATTTGATGCCTGCAGACCTGCCCAGCCCTCTGCGTGATGAACATCCAGACGGTAATTTTAAAATTACCGTCAAAGAATTGATGCATCACGCCATTGTTGATAGCGATGGAACAGCTAGTGATGCATTGCTGCGCTTGCTAGGCGGGCCACCTATGGTCATGCAATATCTGGTGCAACTGGACATCCAAGATATCAAAGTCCTGGACACAGAAAAGGACATGGCAAAATCGTGGAGTACGCAATACCGCAATACGGCCACACCCAAAGCCATGATCAAATTGCTGCAAACTTTGCAGCAAGGCAAGGCCTTAAGTCCCAAAAGCAGTGAATTATTGCTGAAATGGATGGTCGATACTGAAGCGGATCTGAAATCCACTGCAAACACTTCCCCCAATCCCAATGCTGCCCGCATCAAGGCTTTATTGCCTGCAGGCACAGCCGTGGTTCATAAAGCCGGTAGCTCGCCCACACACGGCAGCCTGACTGCTGCCCATAATGATGTAGGAATTGTTACTTTGCCTAATGGTCACCACATGGCGGTAGCTATATTTTTGACGGATAGTAAGGCTCCCCATGCATCCCGTGATTTAACTATCGCCAAAATTACCCGCGTTGGCTGGGATGCATGGTCAAAAAAATAGGCCCGCAACAATTGAACGCCCCATGACAGCGTATAAAAAACGTTACAATGCGCCTCTTTACAGTCTTAACCTTGAGCTATATCGATGAAGTTGCACTCTACTCCTACGCAGCAATACCAGACCATCACTGCTTATGAAAAAGACAGTGTAGAAATTAATGCAATTACTTATACCTACAGCCTGATCGTGTTGCCAGAGACCAAACCGCAGCAATGGTCGGCTACCAGTTTCGAGCAATTGAGCGCTGAAGATTTTGCGCAAATTGAAGCGACCGTGCCCGATGTCGTGATTTTAGGCACAGGCAATAAACAGCGCTTTGTTCATCCCAAACTAACCGCCGCACTGGCCGCCAAACGTATAGGTGTTGAATGCATGGACAATCAAGCCGCCTGCCGTACCTATAATATTCTGATGGCCGAGGGCCGTAAGGTTGCGCTGGCCTTGATTATGGAAACTGCATGAACCAGACCTCTCCCTACGATTCACCGCGTACATTATGGGCGCTGACTATCGCTTTTTTGCTGGCCTGGTTTTACATGCTGGGTGCCAGGACACTGGTGCCAACCGATGAAGGCCGTTATGCAGAAATGGCGCGTGAGATGCTGGCCTCGGGAGACTGGATTACCCTGCGACTGAACGGTATCAAGTATTTTGAAAAACCCCCCCTGCAAAACTGGATGAATGCTCTGACCTTTGCCGTCTTCGGCCTGGGTGATTGGCAAGCACGTCTATGGACTGGCTTGAATGGTTTGCTGGGCGTTGCCGCAGTAGCTTACACCGGCAATAAGATATTCAGCCGTCGCGTTGGCATCGTTGCTGCTCTGGTACTGGGCTCAAGTTTCTGGTGGGCGGGCATGGGTCATGTCAATTCTCTGGACATGGGCTTGTCCGGCATGATGACGCTGGCTCTGTGTGGCTTGCTGGTCGCGCAAATGGCTGATGCCAATAGCAAGACTGAGCGCAATGCCATGCTGCTTTGCTGGGCCGGCATGGCGCTGGCGACGATGTCAAAAGGCTTGATCGGATTTGTTTTGCCGGGAGGTGTATTGGTTATTTATACCCTGGTGACGCGTGACTGGGGTTTATGGAAGCGCCTGCACATGGCCAAGGGTTTAATCCTGTTTTTTGCTATCACAGCGCCTTGGTTTATCTTGATAGCGATAAAAAATCCTGAGCATCCGCATTTTTTCTTTATCCACGAACATTTTCAGCGGTTTACCAGTACTGTACACAAACGTGGCGGCCCATGGCATTACTTCATCCCTTTGCTGATCGTCGGTATCGTGCCCTGGATAGGGGTATTACTTCAAGGCTTATGGTCTGGAGTCAAAGATAAAACACCGGGTTTTCAACCGCAAAAAATGCTACTCATTTGGGCAGCCTTCCTGTTTTTCTTTTTTAGTATTTCAGGTTCAAAATTGCCAGGCTATATTCTGCCTATCTTCCCTGCGCTCGCACTTCTTATCGCTTGTCACCTGGAGAAATCAGATAATCATCCAGTGAAAATAGCGGGCATTCTGTTCATTATATTTGGCATAGCTATCGCGGTCGGCCTCACAATCTATCTGGGTAAATTACATGAAGCAGACGCATTTGACCAAGCCTTGGCGATTGCATACAAACCCTGGATAATCTGCGTCGCCGTGTTGGCGATCATCGGCGGGGCGCTCACATGGCTGCTGGCACGCAAAGGCACAACAGGAAAAGACTGGGCGATTATTTGCCTTGCTGCCAGTGGTTATCTGGTAGGTCAAATTGGTTTTCTGGGACATAATCCCTGGGGTAAATACATTGCGGGCAGCGAATATATACCTGCAATCAAGGCAGAATTGACCTCGCCAACAACGCCTTTCTATGCAGTTGGCCGTTATGAACAGGCTCTGCCGTTTTATCTGGAGCGCACTACGACACTGGTGGAGTTCCCTGATGAAATGCAGTTTGGTCTTGAGCAGCAACCTGAATTATGGATACCCAAGCGTGAAGACTTCGTCAAACAATGGCAAGCGCATCAGGATAAGGGCGAAGCTGCAGTTGCCATCTTGCGCAATGATATTTATGACGATCTGAAAAAAACTGATTTCCCCATGCGGATAATCGCCAAGGACCCGCGCCGGGTCATCGTCGCCAATCTGGTCAATAAAAACAAATAAATCATTATGAATATCAATACCTTTGGCTTTATCTTCACCGGCATCATGCTCAATGCTGTCGCCCAGCTTTTGCTGAAGAAAGGTACCAATGCAGTTGGTGCCATACATCTCACTGCAGAGAACTTGTTTTCTACAGGCTTGCAACTGGCGACACAGTTACCCATCATCGGCGGCCTGACATGCTATGTCTTTTCTGTCGTCGTCTGGATCATAGGTTTGTCGCGTGTTGATGTCAGTATTGCCTACCCCTTGCTGTCCTTGGGCTATATTGTTAATGCCATCGGCGCATGGTATTTCCTGGGTGAAGTGATGTCCATGCAAAGGATGCTGGCAATAGGTGTCATCATCATTGGCGTAGCTTTGCTGGTAAAAAGCTGAATTGCTACATTGGCGCCCCTCATATTCCATAAGAATAGCTTTGTTTTATTGAAAGGTTCACCATGAGTGACACATCCAAATTCCTGCCATTCACCAAACCGACTATCGATGAAGAAACCATCGCCGCCGTCACAGAAGTCTTGCGTTCTGGCTGGTTGACCAGTGGTCCTAAAGTTCAAGCTTTGGAAGCGCAATTGTCTGAATATTTTGGTGGCCGTTCAGTGCGTACTTTCAATTCTGGCACCTGCACCATGGAAATAGCCCTGCGCATAGCAGGCATAGGTGCGGGCGATGAAGTGATCACGACACCAAATTCATGGGTGGCAACCGCCAATGTCATCATAGAAACTGGTGCGACGCCGGTGTTTGCTGACATTGATCCAAAAACACATAATATCGATCTCGACAAAGTCGAAGCCGTGATCACACCACGTACCAAGGCCATCATCCCCGTGCACATGTGCGGCCTGCCTTGCGATATGGATAAGCTATATTCCATCGCCGAAAAATATAAATTGCGCGTTATAGAAGATGCGGCGCAAGCCATAGGTTCCAGCTGGAAAGGCAAGCGCATAGGCTCTTTCGGCGACTTTGCTTCATTCAGCTTCCAGGTCAACAAAAACATCATGACAGGCGAAGGTGGCTGCCTGGTCTTGAATAACGCAGAAGAAGTACGTCTGGCCGAAAAATACAGGCTGCAAGGCGTGACGCGCAGTGGGCTGGATGGTATAGATGTGGATGTACTCGGTGGTAAATACAATATGACCGATATTGCCGCTGCCATAGGTCTGGGGCAAATGAAACATCTGGCAGAGTTTAATGCCAAGCGTGCAGCCCTGGCAAAGCACTATTTCACCAGCTTTGGTACTGACTTTGAACAAAAGACAGGCGCAGAGTTGCCCGTTGCCGACTTTGAAAACAGTAACTGGCATATGTTCCACCTGGTCTTGCCAGAAAGTGTCAATCGTGCGACTTTCATGCAGCAAATGCTGGATCAACAAATTGGCCTGGGTTATCACTATCGCGCCATTCATTTATTCAGTATGTACCGCGAGCGCGGCTTTACTGATGGCATGTTCCCGATTGCAGAACGCATAGGCAAACAGATTGTTACTTTGCCACTATTTCCTTCGATGAACACAGAAGATGTCGAAAGAGTCGTGTCTGCGGTAAAATCCTGCCTTCTCTGAAATCGGCAAAACAATACCAATGAAACCCGAACTCTCTGTTGTCATACCCGTATATAACGAAGAAGCTGGCCTGGCCAAGCTGTTTGAACGCCTGTACCCGGCGCTTGATACGCTGGCAGCACGTGGTGTCAGCTATGAAATAGTCTTTGTCAACGATGGCAGTCGCGATAACACGCCTGCCTTGCTGGCTGACCAGTATCGCCTGCGCCCGGATGTAACCCGTGTCGTGCTGTTCAATGGCAATTATGGCCAGCACATGGCTATTCTGGCTGGATTTGAAGCTACGCGTGGTGAGATTGTTGTCACCTTGGATGCGGATTTGCAAAATCCGCCAGAAGAAATCGGTGCCCTCGTTGATAAGATGCGCGAAGGCTATGATTATGTAGGTTCCATACGCCGCAAACGCCAGGATTCTGCCTGGCGTACTTATGCATCCAAGGCGATGAACCGCTTCCGCGAGAAGATCACGCGCATCAAGATCACTGATCAAGGCAACATGTTGCGCGCCTATGGCCGCAATGTGATTAACCTGATTAATCAGTGCAGTGAAGTGAATACCTTCGTCCCTGCCCTGGCATATACATTTGCGCGCAAACCTACCGAAATTACGGTTGAACATGAAGAACGCTCAGCCGGTGAATCAAAATATTCACTGTACAGCCTGATACGCCTGAATTTCGATTTGATGACGGGGTTTTCCATCATGCCTTTGCAATGGTTCTCCATGCTGGGTATGGTGCTGTCAGTCTTGTCTGGCGCCCTGGTTTTGCTGTTGCTGATACGCCGCTTTGTACTGGGTGCAGAAGCGGAAGGCCTGTTCACCTTGTTTGCCATCGCCTTTTTCCTGATGGGAGTAATACTGTTTGGCATAGGTTTGCTGGGCGAATACGTAGGCCGGATTTACCAGCAAGTGCGTGGTCGCCCACGTTATGTGGTGCAAACCATACTTGAGCAATCCAGCGCAGATTTGCCTGAAGTTAATTAAGAAAGCAGAGATGACACCATCAGTATCCCCTGCAACAGAAGTGGTAAAAGCGGTGGTTTTTGCCTATCACAGTGTAGGCGTGCGTTGCATCAAGACTTTGCTGGCACGCGGTATAGATGTCAAACTGGTCGTCAGTCACACTGACAACCCGGCAGAAACCATCTGGTTTGAATCAGTGGCCGATCTTTGCCGTGAGCAAGGCATACCTTGCATCACACCAGATGATACAAAATCAGCAGAGCTGAAAGAACAGGTCGCAGCCATAGCGCCTGATTTCATTTTCAGCTTTTATTATCGCCACATGTTGCCGCTGGATGTATTGGCACTGGCCAAACGCGGAGCTTACAACCTGCATGGTTCTTTGCTGCCTAAATACCGTGGGCGTGTACCAGTCAACTGGGCAGTCTTGCATGGTGAAACTGAAACTGGTGCCACCCTGCATGAAATGGCCTTGAAACCTGATGCCGGTGACATTCTTGCTCAAGTATCAGCACCTATTTTGCCGGATGACACAGCCTATGAAGTATTTGGCAAATTGACTGTGGCAGCAGAGCAATGCCTGTGGGCCGCGTTACCGGATTTGATCGCTGGTACCGCCAGGCGTTTGCCCAACGATTTATCTGCCGGTAGTTACTTCGGTGGCCGCAAACCGGAAGACGGACGTATCAACTGGCAACAGACTGCCCAGCAAGTGTACAACCTGCACAGAGCCGTTGCCCCGCCCTACCCTGGTGCATTTACCGACCAGGCTGGCCATCGTTTTGTTATCGGAAAAGCACGCTTATCCAAATCTGATACTGCAAATTTGCCGACAGGCTTACATGTAGTAGATAATATCGTCCTTGGCGTGTGCGGCGATGGCCGGGCACTGCATATTATTGAATTGTTAATGGATGGCAAAATCGTGGGAACGCAGGAATTGGCGGCCCTATTGAAGCAAGCGGCATAAGCCTTTGTTTTGCGCATCTGAACTGGCAATCAACATTTACTTTAAAAAGAATTCATTATGAAAAAAGTCCTCATACTTGGCGTGAACGGTTTTATCGGTCACCATCTGTCCAAGCGCATTCTGGAAACCACAGACTGGGAAGTGTATGGCATGGACATGCAAACCGAGCGTCTGGGCGACATGATCAATCACCCACGCATGCATTTCTTTGAAGGTGACATCACCATTAATAAAGAATGGGTGGAATACCATGTCAAAAAGTGCGACGTCATCCTGCCTCTGGTGGCGATCGCTACACCTTCCACATACGTCAAACAGCCTTTGCGCGTGTTTGAGCTGGACTTTGAAGCCAATCTGCCTATCGTTCGCTCCGCTGCAAAATATGGCAAGCATCTGGTATTCCCATCTACTTCTGAAGTTTATGGCATGTGCCATGATGAAGAATTCGATCCAGAAGAATCTGAACTGATCTGCGGCCCTATCAATAAACCACGCTGGATTTATTCTTGCGCCAAGCAATTGATGGACCGCGTGATCTGGGGCTATGGCATGGAAGGCCTGAACTTCACTCTGTTCCGCCCATTCAACTGGATCGGTGCTGGTCTGGATAATATCCACACACCAAAAGAAGGCAGCTCACGTGTTGTGACGCAATTCTTTGGCCATATCGTCCGTGGTGAAAATATTTCCCTGGTCGATGGCGGCGCGCAAAAACGTGCTTTCACCTATATCGACGACGGTATTGATGCACTGATGCGCATTATCGATAACAAAAACGGCGTAGCCAGTGGCAAGATCTATAACATCGGCAACCCGACCAATAATTTCTCCATTCGCGAACTAGCTCACATGATGCTTGATCTGGCGGCTGAATATCCTGAGTACGCTGAAACAGCCAAAAAAGTAGAACTTACAGAAACCACTTCTGCAGCCTACTACGGCAAAGGTTACCAGGACGTGCAAAACCGCGTTCCAAAAATCACCAACACCTGTGAAGAACTGGGCTGGAAGCCAGTAACCACGATGCCAGACACCATGCGCAATATTTTTGATGCTTATCGCAGCCAGGTAGCTGAAGCACGCGCCTTGATGGACTAATACTGGACTACATGCCTACCATCGTTCTCAAGATCGACGTCGATACCTATCGCGGCACCAAAGAAGGCGTACCTAATCTGGTGCGCATTCTCAAGAAGCATAATGCAGGCGCAACTTTCCTGTTTTCTTTGGGCAAGGACCACACAGGCTGGGCCTTGCGCAGGGCATTTCGCCCTGGTTTTTTCCAAAAAGTGTCGCGCACATCGGTTTTGGAGCATTATGGCTTCAAGACCCTGATGTATGGTGTTTTTCTGCCAGCCCCGGATATCGGCAGTTGCACGACCGAAATGCAGGCAGTGCGTGATGCAGGTTTTGAATGCGGCATCCATACCTGGGACCATGTGGTCTGGCAAGACAATGTGCGCGTCCGCGATCTTGACTGGACACGCAAACAAATGCAGCAAGCCCAGCAGCGCTTCCAGCAAATTTTTGGTGTCACACCAAAAACCCATGGTGCTGCAGGCTGGCAAATGAATGATCACGCTTTTGCCCAGCTTGACCAGTTTGGCATGCAATACGCTTCTGACGGGCGCGCCATGCTCAATGATGATGGCAGCCTCGCCAATGCAGACGCTGGCCCCTACCGTCTGCAAGTGGGTAGCAATGTCATGTCCTGCATACAGATGCCAACTACCCTGCCAACTCTCGATGAGTTGCTGGGGCGCGACATCACTGGCAATGTCATTAGTGAGTCAAATATCGCTGCCAATATACTGAAACTGACAGCAAATCCAAAAGATCATGTATTTACCTTACATGCAGAGCTTGAAGGACAAAAACTCGCCCCCATATTCGAGGAATTGCTGACAGGCTGGCACAAGCAAGGTTATCGTTGTATTTCCATGGCGGACTACTATGCGTCCATCAAGAATAGTGACTTACCGACACGTCCATTGTCATGGGCAAGCTTGCCAGGTCGTTCCGGAGAGTTGGTCGCCCTGATCTAGTCAGTCAGCAACATTTCTCCACCCCTAACCAAGGAGATGAAAGTGGCTGAGACCCCTTCTGCACTAAATTGCCAGGTACCAGAATTTTCCGCCGTCATGACTGGCGACAAAGCGTTTCAATTAAATGATCACGTTGGTAAAAATATCATTATTTATTTTTACCCAAAAGACAACACTCCCGGTTGCACCACGGAAAGCATCGCCTTCCGTGACCTGCACCCGCAATTCCAGCAAGCTAATTCTGTGGTTTTTGGTGTCAGCCGTGACAGCCTGCGCTCTCATGATGGTTTCAAAAATAAATTAGACCTGCCTTTCGAACTGATTTCTGACCCTGACGAAACTTTATGCCTGTTGTTCAATGTCATGAAAATGAAGAACATGTACGGCAAACAAGTGCGCGGCATAGAGCGCAGCACATTTGTGATTGACGGCAACGGTAAATTAGTGAAAGAATGGCGTGGAGTCAAAGTAGCAGGACACGTAGATGAAGTACTCGAATTTGTGAGCGCCCAAACTTAATTGAACTCTCCAGAATTACTCTTGATAAAAGCCGCAAAAGACAGTGCCAGCAGCAATGCTGGTATGTGCTTAGCGGCTTTTAACTTTTCAGCTCTCACTTTTTGATTGAGGTTTTCATGCCATTGCCAAAAATGCCGACCAAGCCAGCAGCACTGCTTTCTCCCAAGGATTATCCGAAGGCAGAAAAAGGCAAACCAGCCAAAACAATAAAATCCGCAACGCCAGAGAAAATCAAAGCTATTGATGTAGCACCCGCACCACAAAGAAAAAAAGCCGCACCTGTACCAGCAGTCGTCAGTAAAGCGGTTGCAGAAAAAGTGGCACCAGCCGTTATTGCAAAAACCTTGCCGCTTGTTGCAGCAAACAAGGCCAAAACGCCGCAGGACAGCCGCGTCAAGTCGGGCACCAGCCGTGCTGCAGACAAGTCAGGTACTACCAAGTTGTTTGTGCTTGATACCAATGTCCTGATGCATGACCCGTCATCCCTGTTCCGTTTTGAAGAGCATGATGTTTACCTGCCTATGATCACTCTGGAAGAACTGGATGATCACAAGAAAGGCATGTCTGAAGTTGCCCGCAATGCGCGCCAGGTATCGCGTTCGCTGGATGCGCTGGTAGGTGATATCGACCATCACGATATAGAAAAAGGTATCTTGTTGTCCAAACTGGGCAACAAAGATGCCAAGGGCCATCTGTACTTCCAGACCAAGCTGCAAAGTGCAGACTTGCCAGTTGGCCTGCCAAAAGGCAAGGCAGATAACCAGATCCTTGGGGTCGTACGCGCCCTGGAAACAGAAATGCCTGGTCGCCCTGTGGTACTGGTGTCGAAAGACATCAATATGCGCATCAAGGCGCGTGCCATGGGCCTGCCTGCCGAAGATTATTTCAATGATCATGTGCTGGAAGATTCTGATCTGCTGTATTCAGGCATAGTACAATTGCCTGACGACTTCTGGAACAAGCACGGCAAGGGTATAGAAACCTGGCAAGAAAACCGCAATGGCCTGAGCACGACTTTCTACCGTATTACTGGCCCGGTCATCCCTTCGTTGCTGGTGAACCAGTTCGTGTATCTGGAACCCAAGAACGGTGAAGCCTCTTTCTATGGCCAGGTAAGGCAGATCAACGGCAAGACTGCAGTGCTGCAAACTTTGCGCGACTATGGCCATATCAAGCATAGCGTCTGGGGCATCACATCACGCAACCGCGAGCAAAACTTTGCATTGAATCTGTTGATGGACCCTGAATGCGATTTCGTTACCCTGCTCGGTCAGGCAGGTACAGGCAAGACCTTGCTGGCTTTGGCTGCAGGTTTGGCGCAAGTACTGGAAACCAAAACCTATAATGAAATCATCGTCACGCGCGTTACTGTGCCTGTAGGCGAAGACATAGGTTTCCTGCCGGGTACAGAGGAAGAAAAAATGTCGCCATGGATGGGTGCTTTTGACGACAATCTGGAAGTGCTCAACAAGTCTGACAATGATGCCGGTGACTGGGGTCGTGCAGCCACTCAGGATTTGATACGTTCGAAGATCAAGATCAAGTCACTGAACTTCATGCGTGGCCGTACTTTCGTCAATAAATTCCTCATCATCGACGAAGCGCAGAATTTGACACCGAAACAGGTCAAGACGCTGGTAACACGCGCAGGTCCTGGCACTAAGATCATCTGCCTGGGCAATATTGCCCAGATCGATACGCCATACCTGACTGAAGGTTCCAGCGGTTTGACTTATGTCGTAGACAGATTCAAAGGCTGGGCGCATAGCGGTCATGTGACACTGGCTCGTGGTGAACGTTCGCGCCTGGCAGATCACGCGAGCGAGATTTTGTAATCAATAAATAGCTGGCGGCAATTGAAAATGGCACCCAAATTTGGGTGCCATTTTTTTAGCTGCTCATGAGTTCAGTCGAGTAGAACCCATAACGAAACCATTAAGGTTTAGGCAACTCCCATGGATAAGGAACATAACCTGGAGGTGGTTCCTCACCTGCACTTGGATCGTGGTTTTGTCCGCCATCACTATTATCACCACCAGAAACCATCAATATTTCCTGCTCACTCAATTCGCGTGCAATCTTCATTCCCATAACATCAGCCTTCGCTTGATTTTTTTCAGCTTGGATATTCATTATCAAAATTTCCTATGATTGCGCAGATTTTATGTGCTTAGGTACATGGTCTGCGGTCCCATGCACCAAACAAGTGCATCACAACCATGTGTAGTCGTCATTCCCTGAAAGAACTATCAAGCAGACTAATTACACAGTACAAGCTAACTTTTATAAAAAATGTTAAATTGCGTATTAAGTATTAATTCCTTACCAAGGTATGTCAAGCGAATTGAATATTATATAAATAATTTGTTGTAAATCGGCTTACAAATCATAGAGAGAGTTGAAAATTATTTCACCACAAAAAAATTGGCACCCTAAGGTGCCAAAATTTTCTGTCATAGTCCAGCCGTGGGTGGCTTTGTCAAACTGAGCAGAGCACTTTATTTCCATTCACCACGCAACTCACTGACCTTTTCCTGCAACGCTTGAGGCGTCACATCCTGAGGCTGCATGACCTCGCCCACAACCAGTTCCAACTTGGAAAATGGCCCCTGACGGAATGCGCGACCAAAGGAATTACTTTTATCTCGTGAAAATACACTGCCCCATAGCCCACGCAAAGCTAGTGGATAAACAGGAACAGGGCTACGTTCCAGTATTTTCATAATGCCGCCTTTGAATTCATTCAATTCCCCTGTCGCGGTCAATTTACCCTCAGGGAAAATACATACCAAGTCGCCTTCATGCAAAGCCTGAGCTACATCGATAAAAGACTTTTCCATCAACCATGGATCTTCTTTGGCTGGAGCGATAGGAATGGCCTTGGCAGTACGGAATACCCAGGACAGGAAAGGTATTTTGAAAATACGGTGATCCATGACAAAGCGCACTGGCCTCGGGCTTGATGCCATGATGACGATGGCATCCATGTAGCTGACATGGTTACAGACCAGAATGCCCGCACCTTCATCAGGCAGTCGCTGAGTATTAATGGTTTTGACCTTGTATATGGTGTGTATCAATATCCAGGCAATAAACCGCATCAAGAATTCTGGCACCAGGCTGAATATGTAGATCGCGACGATGGCATTCAGGATGGCGGTCGCCATGAAGATTTGCGGTATCGTGAAGCCTTTTTCCAGCATGGCCACTGCAGACAATGAAGCAACTACCATGAACAAAGCGTTCAGGATGTTCATACCGGCGATCGTGCGTGACAGATGTTTTGGGTCGCAGCGCGTCTGTATCAGGGCAAACAAAGGCACGATGTATAAACCACCGAAGATACCTATCATTGTGATGTCGAACAGGATATGCAAACTCCCAGCTTGCTTGACGAACTCCATAGCACCGACCGTCGCCACATTGGTATAGCTGAGGCTGGATAAATACAAATCAAAACCAAATACCGACAAACCGATGGCACCAAACGGCACCAAACCTATCTCCACCTTATGGCCAGATAGTTTCTCACATAACAAAGAACCAGCACCTATACCGAAAGAGAATATAGTCAGCAAAAGCACGAAGACACTGTGATCGCCATGCAGGTAATTTTTGGCATACAAAGGGAATTGTGCCAATACGATGGCACCATAGAACCAGAACCAGGAATTACCCAGCAGAGATAAAAATACAGGACGGTTTTGTTTGCTAAAGCTGATGTTCCTGATGGTTTCAGTCGCCGGGTTCCAGTTAATTTTCAATTCTGGCGCTGGGGCTGGCGAATCAGGGATACGCAATGCCGCCAGATACCCCATGATGGCAACAACTATCGCGCCACCTGCTACTAACTCAGTACCCCATGGTTTGTGTACAACCAGCATGGCACCGAGAATTTCGCCGAGCAAAATGCCGACAAAGGTACCCATTTCTATCAGACCATTGCCACCGACCAGTTCATCAGTCTTCAGATGCTGAGGCAAGTAGGCATACTTGACCGGGCCAAACAAGGTGGAATGTATACCCATGCCGCAAACAGCGGCAATCAAAAGCCATAAATTATGTGTTTGCCAGCCAACTGCAGCAACCAGCATGATGCCGATTTCGAGCAATTTGACATTGCGGGCCATGCGGCCTTTTTCAAATTTATCAGCCAATTGTCCTGAGGTTGCTGAGAACAGCACGAAGGGCAAAATGAATAAGCCGGGGATCAAGTTATTCAGCAACCCAACATTCATGTCCGTCCAGGACAATGCGTCATAGGTCAGTATGGTCAGCAAGGCCGTCTTGAATACATTGTCATTGAATGCGCCAAGAAATTGCGTCCAGAAGAAAGGGGCAAAACGGCGCTGTGACAGCAGGGTAAACTGGCTATGTTGGCTCATGGATGTTGTCTGCTACCTAGAAATTAAGATTAAAACCGCAAGAATTGTAACTTACCCAAGTCTGAATTGAGTAAAAACCATGTGCACCGTCAGGAAAGAAAAAAATCAATTGCTTTTTGCACTGGCAATATCTGGCAACTTTCCTGTGTTGCTGTCTGCAAGGCGCTTTCCAACAAAGCAGGCGTTGCCCCCCATGGGCCAGGTGTTTCACTGACTTCATGGCTATACAAAATCAACCAGCCACCTGTTGAGGCAGTGTGTTTGATCAGTGCACCAATCTCATCCTGATTGTTGTTCGCAGAATACAGGGCTTGCGCACGCAATGCTGACAAGTCTGCACGGCCAGTCTGGGTGCCACCACCAGTAATGCGGTTATATGAGAAGCGTTTGGTTGCGGCCAGCTTGCTACCCAGGTCATAGGCACCAAAAGGAAAAGCAAAGCCGTGATTAGCGATATTGTTTTGCTTGAAAAAAGCCTGATTGCGTTCCCAGTCAGCCACTAAAAAATCGGAAGAAGCATTGGCGCAATTAGTATGTGAGTAGGTGTGACAACCAATTTCATGCTCGTTTTGTAGCAAGCGCTGCAAGTCTTGTACGCTATGACAAGGCTGATTTTGCTCGACACCACCAGTCAGGCTGCCACATATATAGAAAGTACCACGGGCCTGATACAACTCCAGCAGCATGGCACCCTGATGACAGGCACTGGCTGGTACATCATCAAAACTGAAACTGACCACCCCCCGGCCCTTATTGAGTGGCAACCAGCGATTTGCTGTGTGGCGCGCCGCAAAGCGGCTTAATTTTTGTGTCAGCCCCATGATCAGCGCAAACTATCCGAAGCACTCAGGGAATGCTGGTAGCGTTTCAAACCCATACGCGAATTACTCCCCGGTAAATTTTCGTAGGTATATTCCAGGCCCAGTTTGATCACGGCCTGCTTCAGATTAACACCATCAGATTCACGCTGGACTTTTTCATAAAAACTATCAAACACCAAGCGGAAGCCCCGCTCAAACTCATAAGCCCCCCCCAAACCGACGCGTATCAATTTCTCCTTGCGCGAGGTGCCATCAGCCAGTGTCGCCAGACGAGGCACTAACACATTATCGCTGTTTTGAAAAAGCGTGGAGAAATTCATCTGTGATTTGTCCGAATACTTCCATTGCGCGTCAAAGCGCAATGCCTTGCTCAGCACATAAACGACAGTGCGGTCAACAATGGTAAATGGCCGATCCCACAATTGCAAATCAAGCCGCACTTTAGGCGAGTAATGATAAGTGCCACGCAAAAGAATATTC
Source organism: Undibacterium sp. Tian12W (assembly GCF_049339405.1). Taxonomy (NCBI): domain Bacteria; kingdom Pseudomonadati; phylum Pseudomonadota; class Betaproteobacteria; order Burkholderiales; family Oxalobacteraceae; genus Undibacterium; species Undibacterium sp. Tian12W. The sequence goes on along the minus strand of NZ_JBMPPK010000008.1, from coordinate 85,722 downwards.
GACAAATTGGTGTTTCGCTCAGTCAGTACGTCGTATTGGCGCCTGATCACCCCTAGATGCGCACTGGTCACAGACTTGCTACTGTAACGCCACTCAGTATCGAGAAAAACTTCAGATTCTTTATATGCCTTGTCGAGGTCAGCGATATCCTGCTCATTGCGGTCTGGAAAATTAGTTTCAGACAAACGCGTCCCTACCTCAACGCTTGACCCAGTTGGAGAATAATAGCGCCCACTCAATTGCCTGCCGCGCTCGTCAAAGTTATATAACTGATTCAAGGGCAAATCGTAACTCAGACCAGCCCTGTCCAGGCTGACATTCAAGGACCATTCATCAGTCAGTTTAAAATTGACATTGGCAGAGGCACGCTTTTGGTGCGAGATATCTTTATCTGTGAGACTGCCATTGATGTATTGAAATAACCTGTCTTCTTTACCAGCCGTGATTTGGCCGTTAATAATTTGCCCTGCCGCCCATTGCAGCGTGGCATCGCCGGCTGTCAGGTGGTGATCGAGTTCTTTATAGTTTTTGTAATGCCGGTTACCAAGTGAGCCAGTCAATATCAAGCGGGTTCTGTCCGACAAAATGGGAATGATGGCACCAGCACGCACATCGGTGCCAGTTACACTATCGCGATTGCGGAACTGCCTGTCATCTGCAACACCAGGCTGGACAGTCTGATCACCTTGATCAGACTGCACTGGTTTGGTTGTCTGCTCATAGAAGCGAAAAGGATTACTGTCGCTGGTCAGCGAGGTTTCCAGTTGTAAAACCAGCTCTACCGTATCTGCCGCATATACCGATGGATTCAATACGAATAACAGACCAGACACCAGCCAGCTACCTGGCCGGGTAGAAAAATGAGCTATGGAGAACGTGCCATGACGCCTCCTGAGTTTCATTTTGCTGGTCTTTTGCATGTCACTCTATTGTTGTTGCAGTCCACGATCAGTTAAACGGAAAACACGGTCACAACGCCCGGCCAATTCTGCATCGTGGGTCACGATAACAAAAGCAGTGCCCAGAGTACGCGACAATTCCAGCATCAGGGCAAATACCTGCTGGGCTGTGCTGCCATCCAGATTACCGGTGGGTTCATCTGCCAGTACACACGCAGGCTGGGTGACCAGTGCGCGCGCCAATGCTACGCGCTGGCGTTCACCACCGGATAACTCACCCGGCACATGTTTGAGTCTATGGCTGAGGCCTACTTTTTCCAAAATGGCTTGTGCTATTTTTTGCGCCTCAGTCCGCGCCATGCGACGAATGATAAGTGGCATGGCGACATTATCGAGTGCTGAAAATTCAGGCAGCAAATGATGAAACTGGTAAACAAAACCAAGGGCATGATTACGCAAAGTGCCGCGTGCCGTCTCACTCAGGCTGGCAAAATCCTTGCCTTGCAGTGTCACAGTACCTTTGCTCGGTGTATCCAGGCCACCCAGCAAATGCAGCAGCGTGGACTTACCGCAGCCAGAAGCACCTATGATGGCAACCCGTTCACCTCTGAAAACACTGAGGTTGATTTCTTTCAAAACATTGACAGATTCCAGCCCCTGAGAAAAAGTCTTGCCCAGGTCAATGCAAGATAAAACTGCCTCTTGCTTATTAACTTGCTTATTAACTTGTTTGTTCTCTTCTTTGTTCAATACTTGATCACTCATAACGCAATGCCTCCGCAGGTTTCACGCGTGAAGCACGCCAGCTAGGGTAAATGGTAGCCAGCATAGCCCAGATCAGGGCTACACCGCCTATGGTCAATACATCGGATAATCGCACGTCAGATGGCAACTTGCTGATGACATACACTTCTTTTGACAGTAATTGTATGCCCAGCAAGCGCTCTATGACAGGTACGATGACATCAATATTCAAAGAGATCAATAAACCCATACCGACGCCCAATAGCGTGCCAAGACAACCGACTATCGTTCCCTGTATTACAAATATTTTCATGATGGATGAAGGTGCTGCACCCAAGGTACGCAAGATAGCAATATCCGCCTGTTTGTCAGTAACCGTCATGACCAGCGTGGACACCAGATTGAAGGCCGCCACTGCGACAATGAGTGTCAGGATGATGAACATCATGGTTTTTTCTGCTTTTACTGCAGCAAAATACACTTTATTCTGTTGCGACCAGTCACGGATCAGCAAGTCGCCCGACAAGGTACGCGACAACTCTTGCGCAATTTGAGGTGCCTTGAGCATTTCCTTGATACGCAAACGCAAACCAGATGGAGAACTCAGACGGAAGAATTTTTGCGCATCTTCTATATGCATGAACGCCATGCCAGAGTCATATTCATAGTGACCAGCTTCAAATATCCCAACCACGTTAAAAGCTTTCAAGCGGGGCACGACACCTGCAGGTGTCATTTGCCCTTCTGGTGCGGCCAGGGTAATTTTTTCACCTATGCGCACCCGCAAGCTGCTGGCAAGCGCAGAACCCAGTACGATATTGAACTCGCCCGGCTTCAAGTCTGCCCATTTACCATACTTGATCTTGCTGGCGACATCCGAGACCTTGGGTTCTTCTTCCGGCAAGATGCCTCTGATAATAACACCGCGCATGACATCTTCGCGGATGATCATGGCCTGACCATCGACATAGGGTGCAGTACCCGTGACTGCCGGATTTTTTTGCACTTCCAGTGCCGTTGAGCGCCAGTCAGGCAAGGCACCGCTGGCATCAAAGACTTCGACGTGGGCCAGTACGGACAACATGCGGTCCCGCACTTCTTTCTGAAAACCGTTCATGACTGAAATGACAACAATCATGGCTGCCACACCCAGTCCTATACCCGCCATCGAGATCAGCGAGATAAAAGAAATAAAGCCATTACGTCCACTACGCCGCCCTGCCCGCGTATAACGCAAGCCGACCAGCCATTCAAAAGAGAGATTTTTCACTGCATTTACACTTGTTATGAAGGCAGCCAGCAGTTTGCCATACGTTTGCCCTACAATACAGCACTATGAGCTATTTAGAATTGATAATCCCTTTCGGGATACCGCCAGCAAGCCTTGCCAAAGACCTGTTAAAAGAAATGCATACCCCTGCGTTGGCCCGCTTGATTGCCTGTGCCGGCAAAGCACAGGTGCAGTCTGCAGACGATTTTTCACGCGCACTGAGCTATGAATACTGGCTTGCCGGCGAATTTCCTCCCAAAGAAAAAGCCAATAGTCCATCTATTGCCTGGAACCGCATGCAAACGCATGGTCTGACACCTGAAGCCGGTCATTGGTTCATCTTGCAACCGGTGCACATCCATATTGCCCGTGATCATCTGGTACTGACAGATCAGCGGCAACTGAATATCACCGAAGCCGAATCCCGCGCCTTGTTTCAACAAGCGAAAGCAAGTTGCGAAGAAATGGGGCTGCAACTCTTGCTCGGCGATGCGCAGACCTGGTTCTTGCGCGCTGATGAATGGGCTGAGCTGCAAACCGCAACAGTAGATGCTGGTTGTGGACACAATATTGACATCTGGATGCCAAAAGGCGAATTTGAACGGCCATGGCGCAAGCTGCAAAATGAAATACAAATGCAGTGGTTCACCCATGACATCAATGCCCAGCGTGAGATGCGCGGTGCCAAAGTCATCAATTCTGTCTGGATATCAGGCGGTGCGCAGAGTTTGAATCCGGACTTGAAACAAATTAGTACGGCCAGTAACTACGCGCAACATCTGTTTCAGTCACAAGCAGCGAATCAACAATTACCTGTTTTGCTCGGTAGTCTATGTGAAGCTGCCATCAATAATGACTGGGCGTTATGGCTGGATAATATGCATAAGCTGGAAAAAAACTGGTTTTCACCATTGATAGCAGGTTTGCAGAACAAACAAATCACGAGTTTGAAACTGAACTTCAGCGATGCTCATAGAATCGCCAGCTTTGATGCCACTCCTTGGTCCCTGCGTAAATTCTGGGTCAAACCCTCATTACATCACTTATTTTCGATTTCATGACACGTATTACTGTACGCCCCTGCCCTTTCCGTGAATCTGAAATGTTGCGTCAGAATGGCTTGCATCCAGTGCTGGCACGCTTGTACGCCTCACGCGGCGCAACAGGTGAAAAAGAACTCAGCACCGAATTGAATGCAATGCTGCCACCTGCCGGGCTCTTGCATATAGATCAGGCTGCAAAGTTTTTGGCAGATGCCATCGCGCAAAATAAAAAACTCGTCATCGTGGCCGATTATGACTGCGATGGTGCCACTGCCTGCGCAGTAGGCTTGCGTGGTTTGCGTATGCTGGGGGCAAATGTCGATTACATCGTGCCGAATCGCTTTGAATATGGCTATGGCCTGACGCCAGAAATCGTTGCGCTAACACAAAAAGAAAAGTCGCCAGACGTCATTGTCACCGTCGATAACGGCATAGCCAGTGTGGATGGCGTAGCGGCAGCCAATGCCCAGGGCATTGCCGTGGTCGTCACCGACCACCATTTGCCGGGTGATCATTTGCCGGACGCTGCTGTCATCGTCAATCCCAATCAGCCTGAATGCGGCTTCCCCAGCAAGAACCTGGCTGGTGTGGGCGTCATGTTTTATGTCTTGCTGGCTTTGCGGGCAGAATTGCGCCAACGCGGCGTGTTCGACCAGCAAAGTCAACCCAAACTCGATACTTTGCTGGATTTGGTTGCGCTGGGTACGGTTGCTGACGTGGTTAAGCTGGATGCCAATAACCGTATCCTGGTAGCGCAAGGCCTGAAGCGCATGCGCGCTGGCCGCATGTGTGCAGGCATCGCTGCCTTGTTCCGCGTAGCTGGCCGCGAACCGCGCAATGCCAGCCCATTTGATCTTGGTTTTGCCTTAGGGCCCAGGCTGAATGCTGCTGGCCGCCTGGCTGATATGGCACTCGGCATAGAATGCCTGACCACGGATGACGAAGGCCACGCCTGGCAAATCGCCCAGGAACTAAATAGCATCAATGCTGACCGCAAAGACATAGAACGTGAAATGCAGGATGTGGCTCTGCTGCACCTGGACGATTTCCAGCCGCAAGACAGCAATACCATTACGGTGTTTGATGAAAGCTGGCATCAAGGTGTCATTGGCATCGTCGCCTCGCGCCTGAAAGACAAGTTTTATCGCCCCACCATCACCTTTGCGCCTGGTGGCGAAGGCCTGATCAAAGGTTCAGGCCGTTCCATCCCTGGCTTTCATTTGCGCGATGCACTTGATCTGGTATCCAAGCACGCACCCAGCCTGATACAAAAATTTGGCGGTCATGCAATGGCCGCTGGCCTGACTTTGCGGGCTGAAGACTTTCCAGCATTCCAGCAGGCTTTTGAATCTGTAGGGAAAAGCTGGTTACAAGCACACCAGCTTGAACGTGTCGTGGAAACAGATGGCCCACTGGAAGAAGCGTATTACACGACAGACTTTATCCGCCTGCTGGATACTCAGGTCTGGGGACAGGGTTTCCCGCCTCCCATATTTTGTGATGACTTTAAACTGATATCACAGAGGATATTAAAAGAGCGTCATTTAAAACTGGTGCTGGAGAAAAACAAGCTGCGCTATGATGCCATCTGGTTCGGCCATACTGATACCCTGCCTGAAAACGTCCACGTCGCCTTCAGGCTCGATGCCAATGAATACAATGGCGTCACCAGAGTACAGTTAATGGTGGAACACATAGATTAACGCCGTGTTGGTGGCACTCAATTTATTGAAGCAAGAAGTCCTGGATGTGGGTGGCTAGCAAAGCCAGGTTGCGCTCCAGTTTGCTGGCCGCCACCGTCGTATCGTCATGAGGTATCTCCAGACTGTGGTTACCTTCCAGCACGACAATTTTGAATAGTGTTGCCATGGGCGCGGCAAACTCCCGCAGAGTATCGAGTTCGCAATAAGGATCTGCATTCCCGGCCAGCATAAGAACTGGCCTTTTTTCTAGCTCAGCGCCGGGATAATTCTGTTTCACCAGGCTGAATTCATCCCCTCCAAATTTGTCTGCCACACATAAGGGCGTCAATAGCACGCAACTTTTCACCGCAGGCTGTTTCTGAAAAAAGCGCCAGGCGACTATGGAGCCAAAAGATTTCCCTGCGACCGAAATATTCTGCTGTTGTATGCGCCCATCATTTGTTGCCAGGCGCAACACTGATGTCATGTCCTGCAACTCTGGTATTAAATCTGCTGAAGGCTGTCCATGGGCAGCGTCAGAAGTATAAAAAGACCAGTTGAACCTGAATACAGCAAAACCTTGCAACAGCAAGTGATGGGCAACTTGCGCCATGACTGGCCGATGCATGTCATAGCGCAGGCCTGGTGCCAATATCACTGCAGGAAACGGACCAGGCCCTGCCGGGAACCCTGCGATAACATCGGGGAGTATGGCATCCGACCAGTTGATTTCTTCTAAGTCGGCATGCATGAAACGCTGAGATGGATAGTGAAGTGCATTGTTTTTGTAAATTGCTTATACCTGAAACTCATATTGAGTTTGACGGCACAAGCAATCTTTTGGTTCCGCGCAAAAAAAGTGAAAAAATTTATTCTCTACTATGCATCATATTTGCAACACTGAGCAAATCTTCTTTGCAAGAGATTGCGTTCCATGGTGGCTATATGATTTGTCGATTTTGTTTTCAAAATTTTCTTCGGCCTTGTAACAAAATAATACAAATCTTATCGAATTGCTGCACAATACAAAAATCTGTGCGGTCGGCTATGGCACAATCGTTTTGTCGTTTTTACTGGTACTTATTCACTGTGGAGAGTCTGGATGAAAAAAGGTAATTGGTTGTTGAAGACTGGCGCTTTGGTTGTGATTGGCGCTTTTGCAGGTTTGCATGCTGGTGCAGCGATGGCCGCAAAGACTTTGGTATTTTGCTCCGAAGGTAGTCCAGAAGGTTTTAATCCGCAATTCTTTACTACCGGCACGACTGCAGATGCAGGCTCAGTGCCCATGTATAACCGCCTGGTGGAAATGGAAACCGGCACTACCAATATCACGCCTGCACTGGCAGAGTCCTGGGATATTTCTGCCGATGGCCTGACCTATACCTTCAAGCTGCGCAAGGGTGTCAAGTTCCACAGTAATGCCAAGTTCAAACCCAGCCGCGACCTGAATGCCGACGATATACTTTTCAGCTTCTATCGCATGGCAGATGAAAATCATCCCTTCCATAAAAATACGCCAGGTCAAACCTATGCCTACTTCCAGGATTTGGGTATTAACAAGATCGTTGATAAACTCGAAAAAGTCGACGACCTGACTGTACGTTTTAAACTCAAGCGTCAGGAAGCGCCTTTCCTCGCCACGCTGACAATGGATTTCATGTCTGTTCATTCTGCTGAATATGCGCAGAAAATGAAAGCAGCAGGAACGCCAGAACTGATCGATAAAGAAATCATAGGCACAGGTGCCTTCCAGTTCGTCTCTTACCAAAAAGACGCCATCATCCGCTACAAGGCACATGATGGCTATTGGGATGGACGTCCGAAAATCGACAATCTGATTTACGCAATCACCCCGGATGCATCAGTACGTTATGCCAAACTCAAGGCTGGCGAATGCCATGTCATGGCCTTGCCAAAACCGGCCGATGTTGAGTTGATGAAGAGTGATCCAAATATTAAACTGCTGACACAACAAGGTTTGAATATTGGTTATGTCGGCTTCAATGTCGAGAAAAAGCCATTTGATAGCAAGCTCGTGCGCCAGGCTTTGAATCTGGCGGTAGATCGCGCGTCGATACTGAAATCTGTCTATGCAGGTACGGGGCAAATCGCCAAGAATGTTATCCCGCCTACCATGTGGTCGTATAACGACAAGATCAAAGAATATCCTTACGATGTCGCCCAGGCCAAGGAATTGCTGGCCAAGGCAGGTTATGCGAATGGCCTGGAAGTTGAGCTTTGGTATTTGCCGGTATCCCGCCCCTACAATCCAGACGGCAAGCGCATGGCCGAATTGATACAGGCAGACTGGGCAAAAATCGGCGTTAAAACCAAGCTGACCACTTACGAATGGACAGAGTATAAAAAACGCAGCAAAACTGGTGAACAGCATGCCATGATGTTTGGCTGGTCTGGCGACAATGGTGACCCGGATAATTTCTTTGAACCAATTCTGGGCTGTGAAGCTGTCAAAGGCGGCGGCAATATTCCAAGATGGTGCAATAAGGATTATGAGGATTTGATCCAGAAAGCCAAATTGACACCAAAGCAAAGTGAAAGGGCCAAACTTTACGAGAAAGCCCAGGAAATAGTGCGCGAAGAAGCACCTTTACTCTTGCTGGCACACTCTTTGCGTTTCACTCCAGTACGCAAGAATGTGATTGGTTTCAAAATGGATTCCACTGCCCATCATTACTTCAAAAAAGTAGATTTGGATAAATAAGTACTGCTTACTGGTGAACAACACGTGGCACCATTTTGCTCAACACTTGCAATTTGGTGCCATCGTTGTATCTGCTTGTTGCTTTTTCAGTTTTTATAATGCTGTTGGCAGGTTTGTCTTAAAAAGGTTTTTCGATGCTGGGTTTTATTCTCCGACGCCTGGGTGTAGTCATCCCTACTTTCCTTGGCATCACGCTGTTGGTTTTTTCTTTGATACATCTGATACCTGGCAATGTTGTCGAAGCCATGACAGGCGAGCGCGGCATGGATGCCGAACGGTATGCCAGCCTCATGCATCTGTATGGGCTTGATCAGCCTCTGTACCAGCAATATTTTTCTTATCTGGGCAAAGTTCTGCAAGGCGACCTGGGTCGTTCCATTATCACGCAGGAACTGGTCAGCAAAGAATTTTTCACTCTGTTTCCGGCAACACTGGAATTGTCTCTATGCGCGATTATTTTTGCCGTTGTGCTAGGCTTGCCCGCAGGCATATTGGCTGCCTTGAAGCGTAATACTTTTCTTGATTACTCTGTCATGGGCGCTTCCTTGACTGGCTATTCCATGCCTATCTTCTGGTGGGCACTTTTGCTGATTCTGATGTTTTCTGTGACTCTGGGCTGGACGCCGGTGTCTGGCCGCATCGACATTTTGTTTGATCTGCCGCATGTGACTGGCCTGATGCTGGTCGATACCCTGCTGTCAGGTGAAGAAGGTGCTTTCAAATCAGCCGTCATGCATTTGATTTTGCCTGCGATTGCGCTGGGCACGATTCCACTGGCTGTGATTGCCCGCATGACCCGCTCTGCGATGCTGGAAGTACTCAAGGAAGATTATGTGCGTACTGCGCGTGCCAAAGGCATGTCTTGGATGCGGGTAGTCTGGGTACATGCCTTGCGCAATGCGCTGATACCAGTCGTTACCGTCATCGGCATGCAAGTCGGTACGCTGCTGGCGGGCGCCATTTTGACTGAAACCATTTTCTCCTGGCCTGGCATAGGTAAATGGCTCATCGAAGCGATACAAAGGCGTGATTACCCGACCGTGCAAGGTGGGATATTGCTGATCGCCACCATCGTCATCACCGTCAACCTGATTGTTGACGTGCTGTATGGCGTGATCAATCCGCGCATACGCCACTAATACAATGCGTAACTTCAATCCTCGTTTAAAAGATTTGATCGCAGAATTATGAGCAATACCAATTTACCTGCAAATGCCGTAGCTGTTACTGCAAACTTGTCACCGCCGCATCCCTTGATTGAGTTCTGGCATTACTTCAAGCAAAACCACGGTGCTGTCATTGGCCTGGTGCTGGTTAGCATACTGAGTTTATGCGCCCTGTTTGCGGATTGGATAGCGCCGCATTCTGCCATAGAACAATTTCGCGAATCCACGCTGGTACCACCCGCATGGACAGCAACTGGCAGCAGTAAATTCATACTTGGTACGGACCCGGTTGGTCGCGATATTTTGTCCCGTCTCATTCATGGCTCACGCCTGTCGCTGTTTATAGGTCTGGTCTCCGTCACCCTGTCCATGGGCGTGGGTGTGACCCTGGGTCTGATCGCCGGTTTTTCACGTAGCTGGACCGGGCGCTTTGCCCGCATGCTGGAAACGATCATCGTACGTTTCATGGATATCCTGCAAGCCCTGCCCAGTCTGCTTTTGGCAATCGCAGTCGTCGCGATACTCGGCCCTGGCCTGATGAATGCCATGTATGCCATTGCAATTGTTCTCATGCCTTCATATGCAAGGCTGACACGTGCGGCTGTCAGTGGTGAGCTGAACAAGGATTATGTCAATGCATCCCGCATTGCAGGCGCCGGCAATTTGCGTTTGATGTTTAATTGCGTGCTGCCTAACTGCGCGGCCCCTATCATTGTGCAGGCTACGCTGGGATTTTCTACCGCGATACTGGACGCAGCAGCACTGGGCTTCCTGGGTCTTGGTGCACAGCCGCCAACACCAGAATGGGGCTCTATGCTGGCCAGCGCCATGGAATTTATACAAAGTGCCTGGTGGGTGGTCACCTTCCCTGGTCTGGCGATTCTGATTTCCGTACTGGCCTTTAACCTCATGGGTGATGGCCTGCGCGATGCACTCGACCCCAAGTTAAAACGCTGAACAAAAGATTCAACATGAAACCATTATTGGATATTAAAAATTTGCGCGTTGAATTTGGCTCGGAAGCTCAGCCATTCAAGGCAGTTGATGGTCTTGATCTGTTCATAGAACAAGGTGAAGTGGTTGGCATCGTCGGAGAATCCGGCTCAGGCAAGAGTGTCACCTCGCTGGCCTTGATGGGGCTGATCGATTTTCCTGGACGTGTGCGTGCCGATCAAATGGAATTTGATGGCCGCGATCTGCTGAAGATGAAGGACAAGGAAAGACGGCAATTGCTGGGCAAGGATATTGCAATGATCTTCCAGGATCCCATGACCAGCCTGAATCCTTGCTACACCGTCGCTTTTCAGTTGATGGAGACCTTGCGTCTGCATCAAGGCGGCAAGGAAAAAGACTTACGCGCCAAGGCGCTGGCTTTATTGAAGCAAGTCGACATCCCCGACCCGGAAAGACGCATGGATGCCTACCCCCACCAACTGTCCGGTGGCATGAGCCAGCGCGTCATGGTGGCTATCGCCATTGCCTGCAACCCGCGCCTGCTGATTGCAGATGAACCTACTACGGCGCTGGACGTTACCGTGCAAGCGCAAATGCTGGAATTATTACTGCAATTACAGCGTGAACGCGGTATGGCCCTGATGCTGATTACCCATGATCTGGCCGTCGTTGCCCAGACTGCCAAACGTGTTGTGGTCATGTATGCAGGCCAGGTATTGGAAACTGGCACCGTGCCAGAAATATTCGATACCCCCAAACATCCTTACACCCAGGCATTGCTGGCAGCCCTGCCCGAACACAATATTGGCAAAGCACGCCTGCAAACCATACCGGGTGTTGTACCAGGTTTATATGACAGACCAACAGGCTGCCTGCTCTCACCGCGTTGCAGTTATGCGACAGAGCGCTGCCAAACTGACAGACCACAATTACAAGGACAGGCAAATGCCCAGGTGCGTTGCCATTTTCCTCTGGATGCGCAAGGTGTGCCGGGTAATGGATGGCAAGCACCACAAATTGATCAGGCAGCATGATGCAAAATACCACTACTACTCCCGTATTGCTCGAAGCAAAAAACCTGGCCAAGCATTACGCTGTATCACAAGGTTTTCTCAAACCCAAAGCGCTGGCAAAAGCACTCGACGGCGTCTCATTCCAACTGACTGCAGGCAAAACCCTGGCCGTGGTGGGTGAATCAGGTTGCGGCAAATCTACCCTCGCCCGCCAGATCACCATGATAGAAACGCCGAGCAGCGGCGAGTTATGGATGGGGGGCAAGAATATTGCCCATGCTGACAAACTCACACTCAAGCAAGTGCGCCCATTGGTGCAGATGGTATTCCAGAATCCTTATGCCAGCCTGAACCCGCGTAAAAAAGTCGGGGCCATGCTAGAAGAACCCTTGATCATCAACACTCGCCTGCCATCTACCGAGCGTGAAGAAAAAGCGCGCGCCATGATGGCAAAGGTAGGCTTACGACCTGAGCACTACGGACGCTACCCTCACATGTTTTCCGGAGGACAAAGGCAGCGCATCGCTATTGCCAGGGCACTGATGCTGGATCCTGAAGTCATCGTCGCCGATGAACCAGTCTCTGCCCTCGACGTGTCGATACAGGCACAGGTCTTGAATTTATTAATGGATTTGCAACAACAAAATGGTGTTGCCTATCTGTTCATCTCCCATAATCTGTCAGTGGTTGAGCATATAGCTGACGATGTGCTGGTCATGTATCTTGGGAAAACCGTTGAGCATGGCGACAAGCAAAGCATTTTCCAGCGCCCACTACATCCCTACACCAAGGCATTGCTGGCATCAACACCACGCATAGATCCGGCGCAGCGCCAGCAAAAAATGATGCTGGATGGTGAATTGCCCTCACCACTGGCCCCGCCACCAGGATGCGCCTTCAATAATCGCTGCCCGCATGCCATTGAAAGATGCCGTCAAGAAATGCCATTATTGAGGCCATTTGATAACCGACTCGTTGCCTGCCACAGAGTGGAAGAAATTACCTGAAACTTTTACTAAATCTAGCGAACTTCGTTAAACTCTTGCAGTCTTAAGCAGACAAGGAATTGTTGCAAACGATTTATTTACTTTTGCAATAATTACCAAAGACAGCCTAAAAGGCTGTCTTATTTTTATTCCTACCTTCACTCTCAGGAGACCCCAAAGTGAAAGCACAAGTACTTAGCGCTATCGCGCTGATGATCGCCGGCACAGTTGGCAGTCAGCTCGCAATTGCCGCAGAACCAGCAAAAGCGGCATCGGCGACACCAGTTCTGTTGTCAGGTATAGAATCCATGCATAACGATGCCACAGTGCGTGCCCAGGATGATTTTTTTCGCCATGCAAATGGCCGCTGGTTAAAAAATACCAAAATTCCTTCCGACAAATCTTCTGCGGGTGCCTTCATGGACTTGCGCGAAGCGACCATTCCTCATTTGCACGCTCTCATCGAAAGTTTGTCCAAAACAAAAAATGAGCCCGGAACAGACGCGCAAAAAATTGCGGATATGTATGCCAGTTACATGGATACGGCACACATTGAATCCCTGGGCCTGAAACCGTTGCAAGCTGAATTTGCCAAAGTAGATGGCATAACGGACAAAAAACAGATTTCTGGCCTGATGGCCTGGCTGAACCGTGCCAGCATAGGTGCGCCCTACGATTTCCAGGTTCATCAAGACAACAAGGATTCCACGAAATACGTATTTGACATAGCCCAGGCTGGTTTGGGTTTACCCGACCGCGACTATTACCTCAATAATGACGACGCGAAATTAAAAGATTTCCGCGCCAAGTATCAGAAGCATATAGCAAAGATGCTGACGCTGGCTGGTGACAAAGAGGCAGTAAAACATGCTGCAGATGTACTCGCCCTCGAAACAGAACTGGCAAAAATACAATGGACCGAGGTTGAAAAGCGAGATCCAGTCAAGGCTTACAACAAAATTGAAATAAGCAAACTTGATGCTTTAACACCGGGCTATGACTGGAACGCTTATCTTGCCGAAATGGGCGTCAAAGGCAAGGTCGATTACATCATCGTCAGCCAACCTAGTTACCTGACTGGCCTGAACAAGATTTTACAAGATACGTCCTTGGATACTCTCAAAGTCTATTTCAAATGGCATATCCTGCGTTCTGCAGCAGGGCAGTTGCCAACAAAATTCAGTGATGAAAGTTTTGCGTTTAACTCCACCGTATTGTCTGGTGTTCCAAAACAAGAAGCACGCTGGAAACGTGGCGTGCGACTGGCGGATTCTGCGCTCGGCGAAAGCTTGGGGAAACTTTATGTATCCAGACACTTTCCAGCGGAAAGCAAAGCAAGAATGGAGCAATTGGTCGGCAATTTACTGCTGGCCTATAAACAGAGTATAGATACGCTGGACTGGATGAGCCCGGAAACCAAGAAAGAAGCACAGGCAAAGCTGGCTACCTTCACACCCAAGATTGGCTACCCAAACAAATGGCGCGACTATTCTGGCCTGAACATTACTAAAGGTGATGCAGTCGGCAACTTGCGCAATGCCCGCATGTATGCCGCGCAATTTGAACTGAACAAACTTGGCAAACCTGTCGATCGTGACGAATGGGGTATGACGCCGCAAACCGTCAATGCCTATTACAATCCAGAGCTCAATGAGATCGTCTTCCCGGCAGCAATACTGCAACCGCCATTCTTTAACGCTAAGGCTGACGATGCAGTCAACTATGGTGGCATAGGTGCCGTCATTGGGCATGAAATCAGCCATGGCTTTGATGATCAGGGCGCGCAATATGATGGTCAGGGTAATTTACGCGACTGGTGGACGAAAGAAGATCATGACAAGTTCGCGGCCAAAACTGCTGTCCTGGTCAAGCAGTATGGTGCCTTCAGTCCTATCCCCGGCTACAAGGTCAACGGCGAATTGACTTTGGGTGAAAATATTGCAGACAATTCTGGTCTGGCAATTGCCTACAAAGCCTACAAGCTGTCACTTGGTGGCAAACCAGCACCAGTGATTGGAGGCCTGACTGGCGATCAGCGTTTCTTCATGGGTTTTGCACAAGTGTGGCGAGGGAAAATGCGTGAAGCAACCATGATTGCGCGCTTGAAAACAGATCATCACTCCCCAGGAGAAATCCGCGCAAATGGCAGCCTGCGCAACATGCAGGGTTTCTATGATGCCTACAAACTCAAGGAAGGTGACAAGATGTTCCTGGCACCTGCTGAGCGTGTCAGTATCTGGTAATGACTGCCGTTCTTTAAGTTTACATTAAGTTAAAAAGCCAGCATTGAAAACAGTGCTGGCTTTTTGCATTCAGACTTGATCAGTTTGACTTACTGATTGCCTGCAATTTCACGACTACTTCCCGGCTATTTCCCGGCTATTTGATCCTGACTCTGACGGCACCTTCGGCAAGCAGGAGTGCCTTTTTCGTCGGATCTTCGGTAGAGCTCAGACCCAGATTTTCCAGGGTAATCTCAAATTTTTTCCCGGCTATTGTCGCGTTGATCTCAGGGATGGTGTACACATCAAATGTCTTGCCACCCAGCCCCAATCTTACGGCAGCCATCACAACGGGATCAAAGGCATTCAATATGCCACTGATCATGCTATCCATCCAGCCAGGCAAGCCGTTGAAATGCCAGTTCACGACGATAGCGTCCAGTGACTGGAAGATCAGCCTGACCTTGTTGTCAGACGTGATATCAACCGACGCTGTCACATGCGCAAACCCATCGCCACCTGCACCTGGATTAACAATGCCTATGGCAAAATCTGCATATCCTGAAATATCTATTTTGAGTTTATAGGTATTGCCAGAGCGTGCTGTCACTGTGAAATTCGGGTTCTTGAATTTCAACTCATATCTTGCAGAGATATCAAAAGACCCGAGTATGCCAAAGTTGATGCGCGTACTCCATTTATCGTCAATCGAAAAATCTTTCAAGACACTGGCAGCGGCGGCGTCCAAAGCGTTTGCGTCTACACCACAGAACAGGCGTCCGCGCGGCCATGCTTGTGGAAATGGCGGGTTGACCGAGTCCGGAAGTATGCTGGTTGATGCCAGTATGTATGGTGGCTGGGAAGAAATAACTGGATTGGCAAATGGAATGCCATTCAACTCAAGAGCAGGAATCGCTATATGGTCCAGAATATTTTTATTCAGGTGATTCAACAAGAGTGGCAAGAAGACGTGATTCAAGGATGCTTCCAGCAGCTTTTGCAGATTCTCATCCATCTGATGACCAGGTAGATGCAACACGCCGGCATTCAAATGTATCGTCAGGCCATGCTCTGGATTAGTGTGAATAAGGGCAGAAGCATCCAGCGTAGCGTGTACTTCGGCGGCAATACCCCCTCCGACATTGAGTCTGATCTCATCCACCCGCACTGAAAAACTTGCCGAGTTTGCAGCCGTCAACCAGGCTTTTTTCTCTTCTGGCAAATCTTGCTGATTTTCCAGCTGCTGCTGGTAGAGTCGTGATGGCTGAAGACTGAAAACCGGTACGGTAGCAATATCAAAACCCACGGTCGTGATACCTTCGTTGCCTACGTCTATGGACTCTTTAAACACTTGCGGATAACAACCATGATAAATCGCCTCTGAAACCCTGTTCAATGCAATCTCATCGCTGCCTGCGACAACATTGTAAGTACGCATTGCTGTGCGCCACAGCTCATTGTCCCCACCAGCTGCCCATGGATACGCCAGTAAAGTATTACCCTGATCCCGATACGGGTAATTACCGCTGATGTTTAATTTTAATTCCCAGTTTGTCCATGAGTTAATGGCATTGTAGAGACCTGCAACATTGTCATCTCGCCAGACACAAGCATCGTTCTTGTCAATCTGGCTCACGTCTTTGAGCTCGGTTGACATACCCTGTCCACGAGCTATGCATAAATTTGGTTTTGCCTTATTGATCAAAGCATAGCCTTGCCCGGCTTTCACCATGCGCTTTTCCCATGTTTGTAAATCGTCATCGGTACGGACAGAGACTTCCAGCTCGTTGCGGACAGGATTAAGCGTTATGAGTAAAGGTTTTCCAGAAACCGACTTGGCCTTGGAAATAATCGACACATAATTGGGTGCCCTGAGAGCAAGTCTGACAATGATGCCGTCGATTGCCCTGGATTGCCCACGGCTTCCACAAAACGCTCCATTGGAAAACCAGGCTGTCTCTGTGCCATCCCGCAAATACGCCATATAAAAAATATCGTATTTCGCCAGTTTGTCACCGTTTACTTCGATCGCAAAACCTTCAACAGGCAGTCGCTTGCCACGATTACCAACAAATTCACCGTCGTTCACCCAGCCAGTGTCACCATTTTTGCTGACATGCGCCATGTATCGCAGCCCCAGACCGCTGGCAGGCGGGAAAGTTATTTGAAAACCTTCCAAGGCTTTAATCTTGCCAGTGTCACCGGCAAATTGATCCGGCCCAAAACTTAAATCACCTTTATCTTCCACATGCACGAGCACTGTAAAGTTGGGGGTAGTCATTTCTTTTCCTCTTTCAAAATAAAAAGCCAGCCTTCATCACCTGAATGACCTGACTGTCAGTTCTTCACCGCGTGGCATTTGTTTTCCACATGAATCTGATATTCAGTGATCCGGATTGAATCCTGAACTCAGTTTTTAAAACTGCTTTCAGTGTATTTATGCAAACAAATCTTGTATGTAGAACAAATGTGCTACAGATGCCGATTGCGATTACGTCGTACAATGTCATATATGCAACCAACAAGTCTCAGTCCAGAAACAGGTCCCATTCATGTCGCAATCGTCGAAGACGATCACGATTTTTGTAATGCTCTGAGCCAGGCGGTACAGGAAGCAGAAGACATGCGTCTGGTTGGTATAGCCGACACACGCCTGGCTGGTCTTGTTATGCTGGAGGGGCCACCTGCAGATGTACTATTGGTTGATTTAGGTCTGCCGGATGGCTCTGGTATAGACATCATCAAGGCAGCAAGCACATGCTGGCCGAGTTGCAACATCATGGTCAGCACCAATTTTGGTGATGAAACACATGTCATGCGCTCAATTGAGGCAGGCGCTGCAGGCTATCTGCTGAAAGATAGTTCACCAACAAAAATGGCGGTTGAGATACGTAGCCTTGCTAGTGGTGGTAGTCCTATCAGCCCTATCATTGCAAGGCAGGTTCTGGCCCATTTCAGGCATAACAGCAATGAAAACTCCGGCACGCAAGAGCGAGTGCCTGACTCATCGCAACTACTATCAGCGCGCGAAAAAGAAGTACTGGATTTCATCACCAAAGGTTTTACGGCCAATGAAATTGCCAAACTGATGCAGTTATCCCCTTTTACGATACGTGCCTTTGTACGGAGGATATATAGCAAACTCAAGGTCAAATCCAGGACGGAAGCCATCTATGAAGCAAGGGCACTTGGTTTGTCACTTGACTGAAGTAGATGCGTCCATATCTTGCCGCCCCCAAACCTGTTCTGCGCACTCTGCATCGTCTCTTTATGATGCAAAATAACCGCTATTCTCCGGCGAAGATACTGCTGGCCATTTTGCTGACTTTGTTGATTCTGTTGACTGGTGCGGTAATCTGGCATGTGGCTGCAGACACTGCGCAATCGTCTGCATCAAGCCTGCATCTGACAGAAGCCCAATGGCAGCTCGCAAGTGAACCGGGCATGCCCCCCCCGCCATCCATAGTCAACAGCAACAGTCTGCCAGCCAATTGGCAAACAGTGGCATTGCCGCTGGCACTTCCCGTTGCCTTGTTGCGCCAGGCTAAATCAGGCACAGGCAGTAATGCGGCGTCCTCGATTACCTGGCTCAAGCTTTCGCTTACTGGCTTGCATGAGCAAGCTGCTCCGCTGGCACTGTATGCCAGCCGTATTAAAACCGATGGCAGCATCGCCGTCTATGCAGATGGCCATTTAATACATAGCGCGCAGCAACAAGGCCCATTATGGAATAGTACCCGCACTCCTCTATGGATAATTCTGGGCAAAAATAGCGAGGCCCCACCCCCAAAAGAAATACTTATACGGCTTGAGCATTCGGCAAAAACGCAGATAGCAATGTCTTCTGTATGGATAGGTACTGTTGAATCATTGCGTGGCCGCTACAATGTGCGTCAATGGCTGCAACAAGAATTGCCTGCCATGCTCAGTGCAGCATTTCTTGCTGTGGGCATATTCGCGCTTTTTGTATGGTTAAGGCGCAGGCACGATATCGCTTATCTGCTTTTTTTTAGCCTCGCCGTGACGTCTTTTTTACGTGGCTTACATTTTTACGTGAGTTTTCCCATTGCGAACAACTGGTTTGCCTGGCTCACTGTGAACTCCCTGTTCTGGCTGGTCATTACGGTGCATTTTTATCTGCGCCTGCTGCACGGCAATCCACTGATCTGGCTTAGCCGTATCCTGACTAGTTTGACTGCATTGATAGCAGTATTGACGCTCCCAGTGCTTACCGTGCTGCCAAATACGCCAAAAGTGACTCCCCTGATCTATGTGATTGCGGCAATGATGGGCGCAGCAGTAGCACTAATTGGCGGATTGAACGTCTGGCGCCGCTCGCGGGATGGGCAATTAGTGGCTATCGGTGTAGGAATATGCACTTTATTTGGCGTTACTGACTGGTTATTGCAAAATAATTTTATCAGCCCTGAGGCTTTGTATCTGGGTTCATATGCCAATGCCGTTGCCTGCACTATCTTTGGTATTGTGATGTACCGACGCTATCTGAATGCGATCGTACAGGTGGAATTATTGAATGCCAGTCTGGCGCAACGTTTGCAAGTTCGTGAAGCCGAGCTGGAATTAAGTTATCAGCGTTTGCGCGAGATTGAATTACAGCAGCAAATCAGTGACGAGCGGCAGCGCCTGATGCAGGACATGCATGATGGGCTGGGATCATCGCTGATCAGCGCGATAAGATCAGTAGACCGGCACGACATCAGCAATAGCAAGGTCTCGCAAATCCTGAAAGATTGCCTGGATGATCTCAAGTTGACGATAGATTCATTGGAACCAGTCGCTGCAGACTTGCTGTTACTGCTGGCAACACTACGCTTTCGCCTGGAACCGCGCCTGGAGGGCACAGGCATCGTACTGCTGTGGGAAGTCCAGGAGTTACCTACTCTGCCCTGGCTGGATCCATCGAGTGCCTTGCATATACTGCGCATTGTCCAGGAAAGCATCGCAAATATACTGCGTCATTCACACGCCAGCGAAGTTAGGCTGGCCACTGCAGTGGCAGACGGAGGTGCAGTAGATGGTGTGGAAGTTACGGTCACAGACAATGGCCGGGGCTTTGATGTTGCCAAAGCGCTTAATACCGTTGCTGGTCGCGGCTTGCACAATCAACAGCGGCGCGCCAGGGCGCTGAATGGCACGGTCAGTTGGGATTCAAACCCTGCCGGTACGCGCTTCACACTCTGGTTGCCACTACAACGTATACTGACTTAAGCAGTTTCAGGTGGTGTTTTTATTTTTTTGAAAAATGCCTGCACATCTGCCAGTTCTCTGGTGCGTGCGAAACTCGGCAGGCTTTGCCAGATGCGCTTGCCATAAGGCTTTGAAATAAGCCTTGGGTCGCAGATCATCAAAACTCCTTTGTCGCCCTCATCACGGATCAGGCGACCGGCACCCTGCTTCAAATTGATAATCGCTTCCGGCAATTGGTGATGAACAAAACCGTTCAAACCTTTTTTCTCCATCGCGGCTATGCGTGCAGACAATACCGGGTCATCGGGTGGAGCAAAAGGCAGCTTATCGATAATCACCAGGGACAAGGCATCGCCACGTACATCTACGCCCTCCCAAAAACTTTGACTACCTATCAGCACGCCATTGCCTGCTGCCCTGAAACGGTCGAGTAATTCAGTCCTGCCAGCATCGCCATGCACGAACAAAGGGAAGTCCAGGCCACGCTTTTGAAATTCCTCGCGCAAACGTTCTGCACTGTGTTTCACTGCTTTCAGGGTCGTACATAACAGGAAGGTCTTGCCACCAGCTGCTTCTATGACCGGCAATGCGGCATCAATGACCGCATCCATGTAGCCAAAGGAATTTGGCTGTGGCATGCCGTTCGGCACATACAAATAACCCTGCTCCTGATAATTAAAAGGACTTGGCCAGGTGCGCGCCGGCTGATCCCACAAACCCATTTGCGACACATAATGGCTGAAGTCATTCTTGACGGCCATGGTAGCGGATGTAAATATCCAGGCACGGGGCACGCCTTCGCGCTGCTTGTTAAAAATCGGGGCGATTGACAAAGGAGTGCGATGCAATTGCAAAGAAGTAGAGAACGCTTCTACCCACAATACATAGTCGCCGGACTTACCATCATCTGCGGCATTCCATTTTTCATATTGCTCAGCCAGAGTGATGGCACGCGCCCGGCACTGCTCCAGGGTCTCGGCACGTTCGGCCTGTTTCTCCAGCACGGCTATCATGGCATCCATACTGGATTTCAAAGTTTCCAGGGCTTCAAAGAAAGGGCTGGATGGCGCAATCTGGTCTATGGAATAGCGCACGATATCTTGCGGGAAGGCCAGGCGTAAATCGCGTGCGGCCCTCTCAACAGGTGCGACCAGCTTGGACCACTCCGCTCCATCCCGTGCATGCGACAAACCTTCTGCCTGCACATCGCGGCAAAGCTCCAGCACTTGCGAGGTTGAAACGGTATCGCCAAAAAACAGGGTTGCGGTTTCCGGTAATTGATGTGCCTCATCGAAGATGACTGTATTGGCAGAGGGTAATAGCTCTGCAATACCGGTATCTTTCAAGGCCACATCGGCAAAGAAGAGATGATGATTCACCACGACCACATCTGCCTGCTGTGCCTCTTTGCGCGCCTTCATGACAAAACAGTCCTGATAATACTGGCATTCCGATCCCATGCAGGTATCTTTGGTTGAGGTAACCAGACTCCAGACCGAGGCATTTTCCGGTACCCGTGCCAGTTCAGCCTTGTCCCCCGTCATTGTGGTTTTAATGAAACGGCTTATGTCACGCAGATAACCAACATCTTCACGCGAGCTCAGACGGCCATTTTGTATGGTTCTCTCAAGATGGTAATGACATAGATAGTTTGCCCTGCCCTTCAACAAGGCAACCGATACTGGCGCCTTCAACACTTTGCGTATCGTCGGAATATCGCGCGAAAATAACTGATCCTGAAGGTTTTTTGTCCCCGTAGAGACAATAACCTTGCCCCCCCACAATAATGCCGGCGTCAGGTAGGCATAAGTCTTCCCGGTTCCAGTCCCAGCCTCTGCCAACAAGGTTTTTTGTCCTGCAATGGCATCAGCGATGGCTTTTGCCATCTCTGTCTGTGCCTGGCGCGGACGATAACCACTGATGGACGCACTTAATGGTCCGGTCAAGCCAAAAATATGTTCTACTTCTGTATCATGAATGCCGTTCGCATTCGGTGTGGCAAGTGGTTCAGTCAAAATGAGGCAATCAGAAACTAACTATAAAGCTAAGGAAAAGTGGATAATCATGCAGGGACATCAGGTGTCAATTGCATTCTTAGTAATGTAATATGATCTTTTAGCTGCAATTTGCGTTTTTTAAGACGCCGCAGCTGTAATTCATCATGAGAAGGATCTTTAATCAGGGTCTCGATTACCACATCCAGGTCTCTATGTTCAACCTCGAGCTCGATAATGCGTTGTTGTATTTGTTCAGGGTGGCTCATAGTCTTCTGGTTGCAGTAAAATAAAGTTTAATTAAGGAAAGACCATTTTTGGGTTTATCCCGTTAGTTTAATCTACCAAGACGTATGAGCCAATATAAGATCGAAGCTGGAACCGGACAACATATCGGCGACAGGCAGGAACAACAAGACCGCACTGCACTTTTTGCGGCACCACATGCGCCAGGTTATGTCATGGCCGTGGTGGCCGATGGCATGGGCGGCAAAAGCGGTGGCGCACTTGCCGCTGAGCAAGTCGTGCGCACGGCAAAACAATTATTTGATGAATTTTACCCAGGGAATGATGTACGCAGTCTTTTAGAAAATATCGTCAATGAAGCACACACCGTCATCAAACTGTCTGGAGTTTCATCAGAAAAAGAACCACATAGTACAGTAGTCGCACTGGTAATTACTCCGCAGCAAGAAGCTATCTGGGCTTATGTCGGCGATTCCCGCCTGTATCGGTTCGACGGTCCGAATTATGCCGAAAAAACCAAAGATCACTCTTACGTAGAAAAATTGGTGGATGAAGGAAAGATTACCGCTGAAGAAGCCAAGACCCACAGACTATCGAACATCCTAGTAAATGTACTTGGCTCAAGCACTGCGGCCCCCTATATCACCTTTGGTGAGCATACGCCTTTGAAAGCGCATGACAGCTTCTTATTGTGCTCAGATGGCCTCTGGCATTATTTTGAAGACCATGAGCTATCAGCAGCTGTTGCGGCCAATAGCCCTCGTCAGGCTTCAGAGTTCCTGATTAGAAAAGCCAGGGACAGAGCGAGTGGTCGCGGTGACAATTGCACCTTCGCAATTGTCAAACTAGTAGAGCCGCCCGCACAAGCCAAAACATATACAGTACAAAAAATGCGCAGAGCAGTCTGAATTTGCGCTGATGGCGCTACAAATCAGCTTTGTAGCGCCATCAAATTCATTTACCCTTGTTTGCCATCAACTCCTGATTTGCCTTGCGATCTGCATTGACCTTCTGCATGTGGGGCCGCTCTGAAATAAACTTCACATAGTCGCGCGTAGGCAACTCCGCCAGAAAATCCCTGCCATAAATAATCTTGGTCGCCATGGATATCAGTGGAAAATGTACAACGGCAGCGCAATCTGCCAATGTAAATTCCTTACCACCGACAAATGGGTCAAACTTTGCGAGCTTTGCAAATGCAGGGATGTTGCGGCTCAGTTGCTTTTCTACTTTTGCCTTGACCTCGTCAGTGATCTTGCCTCCAAAAAAGGCTTCGGCATAAAGCTCGCGTGCGGGCAACTCCATGTGCAGCTCAATAAAGGTAATCAATTCGCGTAATTTAGCGGCTGCGAATGAGTCTGCTGGCATCAGGGGATGATCAGGGAAGCGATTTTCCAGGTATTCAACAATCACTTGAGACTCACACAGCGAGCCGTGTTCAGTTTCTATATAGGGAATTTTCCCCAGAGGTGAATGCTGCAATAATTCAGGTGCTTTTCCGGTCCAGACTAATTGCTCCTCAAAGGGAATAGCTTTCTCCAAAAGCGCCAACTTGACTTTATTGTAGTAATTACTGACTGCAAAACCGCAAAGCTTGATCATATATCTCCATTCTTTATTTTTATTTGCATAACAAAAATTTGCAGTCAGGCTAGTAGAAACTGGCCTGCTGCATTCGGGCTTACCCGGATCACTAGGTGTTATTTTTCTTTCGGAAAATCGATCATCTCAAAATCAATGACATTCGACTCTGGTTCCGCTTGCTGTTCCTGACTGGAAGGCTCATCCGGTGGCAAACCTGGCACATTTGCCCAAGCGCGATTTCTTTCAGGCGCACCAAAAGAATTCGACTTCTCAAGCTCATTTGCAACCGAGATCAATAACAGGATATCGCGATAAACTGGCAATTCAAAACCCATGCGCTTACCATCCCTGTCATCAACCAGAAGACTTTCAAGGAAAGGCAAAATATCATTTGAGCTCCACATATTGCAGATGCGATTCATCAAGTGCTCAAAGTCATCAAGGTGTCTGCTAGGCAAGGTCGCCGGATCGACTTCAAATTCAGGGACATTTGCATTAAAAAATACAATGAACCTGTCTCTGAGCGTGTCGTATTTTTCTTTATTCGCAGTGACCCGGTATAAATCGATCAGGTATAGCCAAGGCACTGGCGACTCAGGGTGATCAACGTCAGCAAGGGGTTCAAGAATTTCAATCGCCCTTTGCGGGTCGTTGACAGAAATCCAGAATTCAGCTTCCTGAGTCACATCAGAAATTTCTTCTACCTTGACCGACTGACCTTTGGTGGAAAAGAAATTAAAGGTACTGCTATTACTGTCCTCCAGCGTCGGGACATAGGCTTTACTGAATATGGACGGCGTGTCGAGTTTGCCAAGACTGCTATCTGCCGCAACTTTTCTGGATGGTTTTGTCACCGGGCGACTGGAGCCAGGCTCGTCATCATCATGAACCTGATACAGTGAACTGGTTGTGGTAGGCCCATAAGAAGCCTGTATGCTGTCGACGATTTCTTCTATATTCTTTTTAGATTCAGGCTCAGAAGCAGGTTCTTTTTGCTGCCACCAGCTCTCATGCAATCTCTTACGCATGCGACTGACGTAGAGCAGGAGCAAAGCAATGATGGCGAGGCCTGCAGCGATGAATACACTCAGGCCCATCACCCAGTTGCGTGAAAAACTGGTTTCGTGAGCCTCTTCGAGCGCCGCCTTATCCAGCTGACTCTGACGCTTGAGTTGTTGTGCTTCTTGTTGCAGGCTCAGAATTTTTTGTTGTTCATTCTTGAGCTTGTCAGCAGCAAGCTGCCCTGGTTTTTCATCCCGTAACATGGCAGCAAGCTGTGCCTGCGCTGCGCGCAACTCTTCAATATTGGACTGCGGTGTGCCGATAGACAAACTGTCACTGAGACGCAAACCTTGCGTTTGTTCCAGCACTGGCAAGTCATCCGATAGTCTCAGCGTATCTCTGGGCTTGCTGATTGGTTTGTCAGTCGATTTGGCTGGCTTTTTTTTTGTTGCAGGTGCATTACCGGGTATAGCAACAATTTCTGTCAACTCACTGGCGGGCTTCTCTTGCTTCTCTTTCCTGATGCGCGGCCTGATTTTTACCTGAGGCGTTTGATCGCCTGTCGCGACGTCTTTGCCTGCGATATCTTTACCAATTAAAGCTGGTGCAGGACTTGCTTTCCCTCTGGCAGAGCTAGCAGTTGGTGCTGTCAAAGCCGGCGCAGACAGAGGTGGGTCTAGCAGGATCAGAAATTCTCTATGCAACTGAATTTCGCAACCCATGTTCACCAATATCTTGACTGCGGGCTCGGCGATGGTGCTTCTGGTGACCAGAGTCAGGAAACGTGCTCCCCCCCCCTTTTGCACCAAAGTGACATTCACTGGGGCGATGGCGTAGCCATCTGGACTTTCGACTTTTGCCTTGAAGCAGGACTGATCGATTTCTGCCGCATCATTTCCCGTCAACTCCAACTGAGCCCGCAATTGCTGCCCCAGTGCTGACTGTACAGTCAGATTGCTAAACCCCAGTGCATACGCATTCCCTGTTGCGCCGGATGCCAGGGCACCAAGGCAAAGCAGGTGTAGCGTTGATCGGCGAAATGGAACAAAAATAATAATGACCTCAGAATGAAAGTAATTACTTCAGAAAATCAATTGTTATTCCTGAATGTATATTAACTGCAATCTTACTGGCTTTATAACAATCCTTGAAGTCGTTACCAAATGTAAAACGCAAACAAAGGTAACAATGTTTGTTGATTTCAACATATTTATCAATTGCAACAACAGTACCTAATGCTATTTCCCTCAGCATACATCAAACTCTTAATGTATTTTCGATACATTTGAAAGAAAACTACGTATTAAAATAATAGCAAATGCAGGGTATAGTCATTTAGTACAATTTGCTAAAAAGACACAAAGTTCAAATCATTTATGCCTTATTCGCGCTTTACTGATGTCTTATTAAAGCAGAAATTCTATTATTTTTCAGGCACTGCCTATTTTTTACTGATATCCAGTATTTTATTTGCAATGCCACGCAAGATATTCACCTCTTCCACCTCCAATTGCGTACGCGACAGCATGCGCTTCAGACGGGGCATCAATTTCTTGGGTTTATCCGGATTCAAAAATTCTATGGCGACAAGTGCTTGCTCCAGATGGGTGTACATTCCATCTATTTCATTCACGGTTGCCAACTGCCCTTGAAAGCCGACATTCCCGGTATCTGGCGCACCAGTATCAGCAGCCATGCGACATTCATAAGATAAGAGTTGTATCGCTTGCGCCAGGTTCAATGAAGAATAAGCGGGATTGGCGGGAATATTGATGAGGGCATGGCAATTCATGACGATCTCGTTAGGCAGGCCAAATCGTTCATTGCCAAAAATCAGTCCCATTTTGGCATGCTGACTTTGCACCATGGTTTCAGCAAATACTCTGGGTGTGAGAATGGGCGGTGAAAATTCGCGCAATCTGGCGCTGACGGCGGCCACGTATTCGCATCCTTCCAAGGCTTCATCAATGTGATCTACGATACGGGCATTGTCGAGGATGTCTTGCGCACCGCTGGCAAGGGCGATCGCTTCCGGGTTTTGCAGGGCGTCAGCAAAGCGCGGCTTGACCAGCACTAACTCACTAAAACCCATGGTTTTAATAGCCCTGGCGGCTGAACCTATATTGCCGGGATGACTGGTTTCAACCAGAACGAAACGCAGGCGCTGAAAAAGAGATGTGTCAGTTTTGGGCAAGTTCATTTAAAATAGCGGTATCCCGCGTTAATTTTTTATTCGGTTGTGCGTCTTGTTGTACGTCTTATTTATCAGACGGATGGCAGTCGGACAAGAATTACGCACGCTCTTTATCATTTTTGTCTAGCATCTTAATGACGTCCTTACTCTTTTTGAGGGATAGTCGTTTGCATGCTGCCATTTTATCGGAAACCTTATGCACCCAATGCTGAATACGGCAGTTAAAGCCGCTCGTCGTGGCGCGACGATTATCAATCGCGCATCTTTTGACCTTGACCGTGTCCAGGTCACAGAGAAACAATTCAATGATTTCGTGACTGAAGTCGATCATGCTGCCGAAGCTGCCATCATCGAAGTATTGACTTCTGCCTACCCTGACCATGCCATTCTGGCTGAAGAATCGGGTGCCTCCGCTAATTTGCATGACGAAAATGATAATGTCTGGATCATTGATCCGCTCGATGGCACGACTAACTTCATCCACGGCTTCCCGCAATATTGTGTCTCCATCGCCCTGCAACAACGCGGTGTGATCACACAAGCCGTCATTTATGACCCTACCCGTAATGAAATGTTCACAGCCAGCAAAGGCGCTGGCGCGTTTCTGAACGACAAACGTATCCGCGTTACCCGCTGCGACAAACTGGCTGATGCATTGATAGGCACAGGCTTCCCGTCCCGCGACCTGTCTGGTCTGGATGAATACCTGGCCATGTTCAAAGTCATGACCACTAAATGCCAGGGTCTGAGAAGACCCGGTTCTGCCGCGCTTGACCTGGCTTATGTCGCTACTGGCCGTCTTGATGGCTTCTTTGAAAAAGGCCTGGCACCTTGGGACATCGCTGCCGGCTCACTTGTTATTACTGAAGCTGGCGGCATCGTCGGCAACTTCTCTGGTGATTCCGATTATCTGCATAAAGGTGATGTATTAGCAGGCACACCTAAAGTTTTTGCCCAGATGGTCAATGCATTGCAACCGTTTTCCGCTAAAAAGTAAATTCTCACGTCCCGGTTATTTGACCGGGACGCCCCTCTCTCCGGACTGGTGAAAATCAGTCTGGTCATAAAGAAACACAGTAAAACCACATGGCATCATTCAACGAACTCGGCTTATCCGAGAACATTGTCCGCGCAGTCAGCGAACAAGGCTATACCTCTCCAACGCCTATACAACAGCAAGCAATTCCTGCTGTCATCAAAGGTGGCGACTTGCTGGCTGGTGCGCAAACCGGCACTGGCAAAACAGCTGGCTTTACCCTGCCTATCTTGCAGCGTCTATCGACTTCAGCCAATGCGCCAAAAGACAAAACCAGCCGACGCCCTATCCGCGCCCTGGTACTGACACCAACCCGCGAACTGGCAGCTCAGGTAGAAGAAAGCGTCAATACTTACGGTAAATATGTACCTCTAAATTCTGGCGTGATTTTTGGTGGCGTTGGCATTAACCCGCAAATCAAATTATTGAAGCAAGGTGTCGATATATTGGTGGCAACACCAGGCCGCCTGCTTGACCATCACCAGCAAGGCACGATAGACCTGCGCAATATCGAAATCCTGGTATTGGATGAAGCCGACCGCATGCTGGACATGGGCTTTATCCATGACATCAAAAAGGTATTGGCGATTTTGCCTGCCAAGCGTCAGAATTTGCTGTTCTCTGCCACCTTCTCCGACGACATCAAGGCACTGGCAGACCGCCTGCTGGATAACCCAGCGATGATAGAAGTCGCACGCCGCAACTCTACCGTTGAAGTCATCGCACAAAAAGTGCACCCGGTTGATCGCGATAAAAAACACCCGATGCTGGCCCACCTGATCAAGACCCATCAATGGTCACAAGTGCTGGTGTTCACCCGCACCAAACACGGCGCCAACAAGCTGGTAGAGCAACTGGGCAAAGACGGCATTGCCGCCATGGCTATCCACGGCAACAAAAGCCAGTCTGCGCGCACTAAGGCCTTGGCAGAATTCAAGGATGGCAGCCTGACCGTGCTGGTAGCGACCGACATCGCAGCACGTGGCATCGACATCGACCAGTTGCCTCACGTCGTCAATTACGATTTGCCGAATGTGCCAGAAGATTATGTGCATCGCATAGGCCGCACTGGCCGTGCTGGTGCCACCGGCGAAGCAGTTTCCTTGGTTTGCGTTGATGAATTCAAATTGCTTGCAGACATAGAAAAACTCATCAAGCGTCAGATACCGCAAGAAATCATCGACGGCTTCATCCCCGACCCACATGCCAAGGCCGAACCTATACAGTTGCGCAGCTTTGATCATCGTGGCGGTGGCGGTGGCGGTGGTGGCAGAGGTCAACGTCCTGCAGGTAATGGCCGCGGACAGCCAGCACGCACACCGGGCAAGGCAGCGGCACCACAGGCAGCCAAACCTCGTCCAGCAGGCCCAAGACCGGCAGTGAAGCAGTCAGCTCCACGCAGGTCTGGCAGCCGTGGTAACGGTTAATATCCTGATCAAGCCGGATTAAAAAGCACAAGGGGCCAATTTGGCCCTTTGTGCTTTATCCGACGCCATTTTTTCTTATAGGCGTCGAAAGCAATAAAGCCAGACAACCATAGACCAGGGCAATCGTCTATGATATGGTGCGCACCAAATTTGAATTGACCGGCAAGAAATCACCAGCCAGCAGCAAACAAAATCAAGAAAATAAAACGAATAAAATCAACGTGTTATGACCGCAAAAGAAAATCAACATACTCCCATGATGCAGCAATATCTGCGCATCAAAGCAGACTATCCAGAAACTCTGGTGTTCTATCGCATGGGCGATTTTTATGAACTGTTTTTTGGCGATGCCGAAAAAGTTTCGCGTTTGCTGGGCATTACCCTGACCCAGCGTGGTAGCTCTGGTGGCGAACCGATCAAGATGGCGGGAGTGCCCTTCCATTCCCTGGAGCCTTATCTGTCCAAGCTGGTTAAGATAGGTGAATCAGCGGCAATCTGCGAACAGATCGGTGATCCGGCGACCAGCAAGGGGCCCGTAGAGCGCAAAGTCATGCGCGTGATCACCCCGGGTACGCTGACTGACACTGATTTGTTGCCTGAGAAATCTGACCGCCCATTGCTGTCGCTGTGCATGCTGCAGCAAAGAAAAACCGTCAGCATAGGCCTGGCCTGGCTGTCACTGGCCAGCGGCGCCCTGAAGTTGATGGAAGTATCGACGGATGAAAAATCCTTGCCACAACGTCTGCAACAGGAACTTGAACGTATCAGCCCTGCTGAAGTATTGCTGTCTGCCGGTACGCTTTTGCTGGATGAGCATTATGCTCAACTCCCGGGCAAATTCTCTGAATTACCCGACTGGCACTTTGATGTCAAGCAGGGGCAAAAAGCCTTGCAGGACCAACTGAGCACCGCCTCATTGACTGGCTTTGGGGTGGAAAACCTGAGTGCGGCACTAGGCGCCGCTGGTGCATTGTTGCGCTATGCGGAAAGCACGCAAGGCCGTGGCCTGAAGCATGTCAATACCCTTAATGTCGAGAGCGAACATGAATTCATAGGACTGGATACTGCGACGCGCCGCAATCTGGAATTGACAGAGACCCTGCGCGGTCAAGAATCACCTACGCTGTTTTCTTTGCTTGATCATTGCCGCACTGCCATGGGCTCACGCCTACTGCGTCACTGGTTGCACCATGCACGCCGCGATCAGGCAGTCGCCAGGGCACGTCATGACGCGATCAAGGCGCTGATACAGGCAGACTCCACCGATGGCCTGGCGACCACTTTAAAAGCCATCCCTGACATAGAACGCATCACTACGCGTATTGCCCTGCAGTCGGCGCGGCCACGTGATTTATCCGCGCTGCGTGATGGCATGCAAAACCTGCCGGGCTTGCGCAATTATGTCAGCCTGTGTATTGCCGATAACCAAACCAGCCTGCTGACCAAGGTCTTGTCTGACCTGGACACGCCAACAGAATGCCTGGATCTGCTGGAGCGTGGCTTGATGCTGCAACCAGCTACCATGGTACGTGACGGGGGTGTGATCGCGACTGGCTTTGATGCAGAGCTCGATGAATTGCGCGCACTGTCTGAGAATGCCGGGCAATTCCTGATAGATCTGGAAGTATCAGAACGTGAACGTACCGGCATTGCCAATCTGCGCGTCGAATATAACCGTGTGCACGGTTTTTATATTGAAGTCACGAATGGGCAAAGCGATAAAGTGCCGGACAATTATCGCCGTCGCCAGACTCTCAAAAATGCTGAGCGCTATATCACGCCGGAACTGAAGGCTTTTGAAGACAAGGCCTTGTCAGCACAGGAACGTGCACTGGTGCGCGAAAAAATGCTGTATGAACGTCTGCTGCAAGACTTGCTGCCACAAGTACCACTGCTGCAAAGAGTGGCGAATGCAATTGCCCAACTAGATACGCTGGTCAGTCTGGCTGAACATGCGACCAAAAATAACTGGTGCGCACCACAATTGGTGGATGAACCTACCCTGCATATCGTCCAGGGTCGCCATCCTGTGGTTGAAAACCAGATAGAACGCTTTATCGCCAATGATTGTGATTTTTCTGCCGAGCGCAAATTATTGCTGATCACTGGCCCCAACATGGGTGGTAAATCGACCTTCATGCGCCAGGTAGCCCTGATCACGCTGCTCGCTTATGTAGGCAGTTATGTACCAGCCTCTGAAGTGACGATAGGCCCGATAGACCGTATTTTCACACGCATAGGCGCGGCGGATGACCTGGCCGGTGGCCGTTCTACCTTCATGGTGGAAATGACAGAATCAGCAGCCATCCTGAACGGGGCAACTGACCATTCACTGGTATTGATGGATGAAGTGGGTCGCGGCACATCAACCTTTGACGGCCTTGCCCTGGCATGGGCAATTGCCAAGCATCTCATACAGGTATCCAAGAGCTACACGCTGTTCGCCACGCATTATTTTGAACTGACGCAATTACCTGAAGTGCACCCGTCGGCAGAAAATGTGCATTTATCGGCGGTTGAACATAAGGAAAACATTGTCTTCCTGCATGCAGTACAAGCTGGCCCTGCCTCTCAAAGCTATGGTTTGCAGGTGGCGCAACTGGCAGGCATACCTCAGCCAGTTATCCGCTCTGCACGCAAGCATCTGGCAGATCTGGAAGCACAATCACTGCAATCTACGCCACAGTTTGATTTATTCTCTTCAGCAGTTTCTGCTCCAGAAGCCGAAGTCGTGGAACAGGCTCCAGTCAATACTGAATTGATGGATACGCTTGATACCATGGATCCGGATAGCATGACGCCAAGAGAAGCATTGGCAGCCTTGTATGAATTAAAAAACCTGGCAAAACAGGCCTGATTTAAACAAGTCACTTCATTAAACAAGTCCCTTCAAATGAAAAATGCCGCTGAGATCAATCAGCGGCATTTTTTTATTCCTGCTTAGTGCAAAGCTTAATGCAAAGGATGGCTGCGATATTCGTCGGCAGTACCTTCGTCATCCTCATCATCTTCGTCGTGATGATGACCGTGAGCACCATGCACGTGACCGTGGGCGACTTCTTCATCAGAAGCGGCACGTACATCTTCTACCGTCAGGCTAAAACGCAAGGCGATGCCAGCCAGCGGATGATTGCCATCAAGCACGACTTTATCGTCAGCAATATCCGTGACAGTAAAAATATGCGCATTGTCTTCATCGACATCATCATCCGATTCTTCTGGCATGCCTTCAAACTGCATGCCGACTTCCAGTGGCGACGGGAAGCGGTCACGCGGTTCCACTTTCACCAGGGCGGCATCATAATCACCAAAGGCATCTTCAGGATTGAGCTGGATAATCGTGCTGAAGCCCTTTTCCTTGTCTTCCAGGGCTTCTTCTATCTTGGGAAACACATTGTCGTACCCGCCATGCAGGTAAACCATAGGCTCCTGACCTTCTTCTATCAGATTGTCTTGTGCGTCTTTCAAGGTATAGACTGCAGTAACAACTGAATTTTTGCCTATCTTCATAGCAATTCCTTAAAAATTTATTTGCCCTGCGATTATACCTGTCTAGTCGAGTCCTTTGCCTCGGCCTATAATGCGGGCATGAAAAAAAATACCACTCCCCTGCCCCTGCTGGGCGGCATTACAGCAGAAGAATTTCTCAGCGAATACTGGCACAAGAAGCCCTTGCTGATACGCCAGGCTATCCCTGACTTCCAGCCTCTGATCCCCAAAGATGATTTGTTTGACATGGCTAGCCGTGAAGATGTCGAATCCAGGCTTATCAGCTTCTTCAACAAACACTGGGAAATGAAGTCTGGCCCGCAAGCCAGCATACCAGTCAAGGAAAAAAAAGACTGGACCCTGCTTGTCCAAGGCGTTAATTTGCATGATGACAAGGCTGATGCGCTGCTCAGGCAATTTCGCTTCATCCCTGACAGCAGACTTGATGACCTGATGATCAGCTTTGCCGCTGACGGCGGTGGCGTTGGCCCACATTTTGATTCTTATGATGTATTCCTGCTGCAGGCGCATGGTCAGCGTAAATGGCGCATAGGCGCACAAAAAGACCTGACATTGATTGATGGCATGCCTCTCAAGATTTTGCGCAACTTCAAGGCTGAACAGGAATTCGTGCTGGAGCCGGGCGACATGCTCTATCTGCCGCCAAAATATGCCCATGATGGTGTCGCTATCGGTGAGTGCATGACTTACTCCATAGGTTTCCGTGCGCCGTCTTACCAGGAACTGGGGGAATCCTTCCTGCACTTCATGTCTGACTCGATAGACTTGCCAGGACGATATGCAGACCCTGACCTGAAAGTCAGTACCAAACCGGCAGAAATCAGTAATGAAATGCTGGAGCAGGTTGCTGAAGAGATTGCCAAGATTCAATTTACTGATGATGACGTACTCATTTTCCTGGGTGAACACCTGACCGAGCCCAAGCCCAGTGTTTTCTTCAGCGGACCGGAAAAACCACTGGCACCTAAACGCTTCCATCAATCGGCCCTGAAAAATGGTCTGAAGCTATCGCGCAAGTCGTTGATGTTATATAAAGGCAAACATGTGTTCATCAACGGAGAGTCGTTCGCCGTTGGCAAAGAAGACAAAATTTGCCTGAACAAATTAGCAAATCAAAGAGAGCTGGACGGCGCTGATCTGGCGAATATTTCCGCAGATGCGATAGAAACTTTTTGCCTTTGGTATGAAGACGGCTGGCTGGATCTATGTCAATGATTGCTGCAACGCGTCATTATTTTGAAATATGAAAGAAAATTTTCTTCCTAAAAGTAGTTTATTTTCATGGAAAACCTGAAATTTCCTACTAAAAATAGCGTCTTGTCTAGAAATAATGATTGATTTGAGTGCAAAAATGCATCTATGCCTATTCCATTAATGGAAAAATCATTATAATTCCGGGTTAGGAAACTTTCGTAGGGGCCGAATGTCGTTTTGGCGAGAAGCTCGCGAATTAACCTATAGAGCGATAATTACCGGTAATTATTCATCGCAAAGTTTTGATCTTCTTTTTTGATCTATTTATTGAAAGTACAAACATGAAAAAATCACTCTTGCTCGTTTCCCTGTTGGCATTGACTCTGGCTGCTTGCGGCGAGAAAAAAGCTCCTGAAGCATCCGCTCCAGCAGCTTCCGCATCTGCAACAGCACCAGCACCAGCTTCTACTCCAGCAGAAGCCCCAGCAGCAACTCCAGCTCCAGCTCCAGCTTCTGACGCAGCTGCAGCATCTGGCGCAGCTCCTGCGGCATCTGCAGCAGCTTCCGCTCCAGCAGCAGCTTCTGCATCTGCTTCCAAGTAATTTTTAATTACTTAAGAAAAACCGGCTTTCAGCCGGTTTTTTTTCGCCTTGAAATAGGCAAACAGTCATAACAAAGAAGCAAACAAGTTAAAGCGCAAAGATATAAAAAAAGCCACGAATCATCGTGGCTTTTTTGTATCAAGCAAAAACTGTTTTTTGCAAGAGCTTATTTCTTCAACACCAGCTCGCTTGGCAAGCTATGCAGATAAGCAGCGATATTTTGTATATCCTGGTTTGACAATGCCTTGGCCTGTGTTGCCATGGTCGGGTTGGAACGGCCATTTGCTGCATCACCTCCACGCTGATAAGCGTGCAAAGCCTGGGCAATGTAATCGGCGTGCTGACCAGCTAACTTAGGATAGCTGGGATCGATAGGCTTGGAATAATTGTCACCATGGCAAGAAGCGCAATTGAATTTTTTTGCCGCTTCTTTACCAGCTTCTATATTGCCACCCGCATGAGCTGCGAAAGACAAAGTGGACAACAAAGTTGCCATCAACAGAGTTTTCTTCATGATCGTATCCTATTCCTATTTCTATTCTTATTTTTGTTGAGAGTAATATGCCGCCAGATCTGCGATGTCCTGCTCTGTCAAACTGCCAGCAATACCACGCATGGATGGATGCTTGCGATCACCTTTTTGGTAGGCCTTCAAAGCACTCTCTATGTATTTGGCAGATTGCCCACCTATCATAGGCACCTGATACACCTCAGGGAAGCTCGCTTTGTAGCCAGGAATACCATGGCAACCAATACACATCGCGATTTTTTTATCAGCAGCATCTTTAGGATTGCCAACCGGATCTGCCGCAGTAGCAGCTTGAGCGAGGCTCGCCATAGCGAGGAGTGCAAACAATTTTTTCATATTAGCGATTATTAATTAGCAGGCAGATCAATAAATTCAGTGTTTTGATATAACTCAGCATTTTAGCTGATTACAATCAAATTTGCGTAAAAAACCTGGTACACGCGCCTCTCCAAAGGGCAAAAAAGCTGCACTTACGCAACTCCGGGTAAAAAAATTATTGCCTTTCTGCGCTGTCTGCACAGAAAAAAGAACAGCCGTTCACAAGAGGACAAATTCTCGCTTATACTCTTTACACTCTCAAGCAACCCTACACGTCGAGTTTATATCCATGACACAAGCGCCAACTACTTTACGCTTTGACGGTGCCGACAATTATGTCGCTACCGATGATTTGAAACTGGCAGTCAATGCTGCCCTGAGTCTGCAACGTCCACTCTTGATCAAAGGTGAGCCAGGCACAGGCAAGACCATGCTGGCAGAAGAAGTCGCTGCCGCCCTGAACATGCCCCTGATGCAATGGCATATCAAGTCCACGACCAAAGCACAGCAGGGACTGTATGAGTACGATGCTGTTTCGCGCCTGCGTGATTCCCAACTCGGTGATGAAAGAGTCAAAGACATCCACAACTACATCATCAAAGGTGTGCTGTGGCAGGCCTTTACTGCTGACGAGCCTGTGGTTTTGCTTATCGATGAAATCGACAAGGCAGACATAGAATTCCCGAATGATTTGTTGCGTGAGCTGGACCGCATGGAGTTTTATGTCTATGAAACCCGCGAGATGGTGCGCGCCAAACATCGCCCGCTGGTCATTATTACGTCCAACAATGAAAAAGAGCTGCCAGATGCCTTCTTGCGCCGCTGCTTCTTCCATTACATCAAATTCCCGGACAAGGAAACGATGCAAAAGATCGTTGATGTGCATTTCCCAAAATTAAAATCAGACTTGCTGGCCCAGGCATTGCAAACTTTTTACGAAATCCGCGATGTTGCCGGCCTGAAGAAAAAACCTTCCACCTCGGAATTCATAGACTGGTTAAAACTTTTGCTAGCAGAAGATATACCGGCAGAAGCGATGCGCAGCAAGGACAACAAGGCCATCGTCCCTCCTCTGCATGGTGCCTTGCTGAAGAATGAACAGGATGTGCATTTATTTGAACGCCTGGTGTATATGTCACGAACCAATCGCTAAACAAATGCAATAACAAAAATGGCGCTGCAATGCAGCGCCATTTTTTTTCGAATCAATTAATGCACTTGCTTATTGCGCTTGCCTATTGTGCTTGCTTCAGTTGCTCCAGAATAGCTGGATTTTCCAGTGTCGAAATATCCTGGGTAATTTCTTCACCCTTGGCCAATACACGCAGCAAGCGACGCATGATTTTGCCAGAACGTGTCTTGGGCAAATTATCACCAAAGCGGATTTCCTTGGGCTTGGCGATAGGGCCAATTTCTTTCGCTACCCAGTTGCGCAATTCAGT
This sequence comes from Undibacterium sp. Tian12W, assembly GCF_049339405.1. Lineage (NCBI taxonomy): Bacteria > Pseudomonadati > Pseudomonadota > Betaproteobacteria > Burkholderiales > Oxalobacteraceae > Undibacterium > Undibacterium sp. Tian12W. The sequence goes on along the minus strand of NZ_JBMPPK010000008.1, from coordinate 48,735 downwards.
CGCAATTTGTTTGGCTTCATCACCTGTTGGACGTGTACGCTTCAATACCACGAACGCACAAATCGCTTCGCCAGTAGTCTCATCAGGCTTGCCAACTACAGCAGCTTCTGCGACCAGCGGGTTCGCCACCAGGGCAGATTCAATTTCCATCGTGCCCATGCGGTGACCAGAGACATTCAACACGTCATCGATACGGCCAGTGATTGTGAAATAACCGGTATCTTTATTGCGTATCGCGCCGTCACCGGCCAGATAAACTTTGCCGCCGAACTCTTCCGGGAAATAGCTTTTCTTGAAGCGCTCAGGATCACCCCAGATCGTGCGTATCATTGACGGCCATGGACGCTTCACCACAAGAATACCGCCCTGTCCGTTCGGCAAATCATGACCAGTTTCATCAACAATGGCGGACATGATGCCTGGCAAAGGCAAGGTGCAGGAACCAGGCACCATAGGTGTTGCACCTGGCAATGGTGTCATCATATGACCACCTGTTTCTGTCTGCCAGAAGGTATCGACAATCGGGCAATTGCTGCGGCCAATATTATTGTAGTACCACATCCAGGCCTCAGGATTGATAGGCTCACCAACAGAGCCCAGCAGACGCAGGGAGGACAAATCATATTTATTGGGATGGATATTGGCATCACCATCCGCAGCCTTGATCAGCGAACGTATCGCTGTCGGCGCAGTATAGAAAATGGTGGCCTTGTGTTTTTCTATCATGCTCCAGAAACGCCCGGCATTCGGGAAGGTTGGTATGCCCTCAAACACGATTTCAGTAGCGCCTGCTGCCAGCGGGCCATAGGTAATATAGGTGTGGCCCGTGACCCAGCCTATGTCGGCGGTACACCAGAACACATCAGACGGTTTGATATCGAAGGTCCATTTCATCGTCAGGATAGCCCACAACAAATAGCCACCCGACGAATGCTGCACACCTTTTGGTTTACCGGTAGAGCCTGAGGTATAGAGTATGAACAGAGGATGTTCTGCGCTGACCCATTCAGGCTCACACACTGCGGATTGCGTAGCTACCAGCTCATGCATCCAGACATCACGACCAGCCGCAAAATTAACATTGCCACCTGTACGCTTATAGACGACAACGCTTTTTACCTTTTCGCAATCGCCTAGAGCCAGCGCTTCATCGACGATGGCCTTCAGGGGTAAATGCTTGCCGCCACGGACTTGTTCATCAGCTGTAATAACAGCTACCGCCCCCACATCAACAATACGCTCTTGCAGGGATTTTGCTGAGAACCCACCAAACACCACAGAGTGTGTCGCACCTATGCGTGCGCAGGCCTGCATGGCGACCACGCCTTCAACGGACATGGGCATGTAGATCACCACACGGTCGCCCTTGCTGATACCCAGAGACTTCAAGCCATTGGCAAACTGACAGACTTTTGCATGCAAATCCTTGTACGTTACTTTGGTAACATCACCACCATCTGCCTCAAAAATCAGCGCTACTTTATCGCCATTGCCTTTTTGCAGATTCACATCCAGACAGTTGTAAGACACGTTCAATAAACCATCTTCAAACCATTTGTACATGGGTGCGGTGGATTCGTCCAATACCGTACTGAAATCTTTGTGCCAGTGCAGGTTTTCGCGTGCCAGACGCGCCCAGAAACCTTCGTAATCCTGTTCAGCTTCTTTGCATAGTGCGTTATACGCTTCCATGCTTGGGATAGCTGCATTGGCAACAAATGCGGCCGGGGGGTAAAAAACGCGGGATTCTGTTTTAGCTTCAGCTTGCGCAGCGTTGAGGTCAGACATTGTTATCTCCAGCTTGTTATCGTTAGATTAAAATCTTCACTACAGCTTCACCCCAAGCTGGCATTGCACCAGATTGTGGCAGTAATTATCACCTTTAAGCACAGGGCAAACCATAAACTTGGAGACTTACTCAAGCCTTACGCTTGCACTTTTGAAAAATGATACCACAAAGATACCATTACATCTCCACTACATACCTGATATTGAAATAGCTATATCTGCCGCGCTACACGAGCAGGCCCTGCACATGTAAAATACTGGCTTGCGTTAAAAACTGCCCTTTCCACCAACGATTGCCGACATGACCAAACCAGTTGCCCCAGCCAAACTATCCCCCCTTGCCAGCCTGATTTTCTTTAGCCGCTGGCTGCAGCTACCACTTTATCTCGGATTAATACTTGCGCAATGCGTTTATGTATTTCACTTCTGGGTGGAACTGGTGGATTTGATAGGTGCAGCAATGGGTAATGAATCCGCGCTGAAGCATATCTTGGACGCAGTTTCCACCGGTGGCACGAGACCAAGCAAACTCACAGAAACCACCATCATGCTGGTCGTGCTTGGCTTGATTGACGTCGTCATGATTTCCAACTTGCTCATCATGGTGATTATTGGCGGTTATGAGACTTTTGTATCTCGCCTGGGCCTGGATGGACATCCTGACCAGCCCGAATGGCTGTCTCATGTCAATGCATCAGTACTTAAAGTCAAACTGGCCATGGCGATTATTGGCATTTCATCCATCCATTTATTAAAGACTTTTATCAATGCAGGCAATTACGACGGTCAAGTCATACTTGCCCAGACGGGCATACACATGGTGTTTTTGTTGTCGGCCCTGGCAATTGCGCATTGCGATCGCATCATGACGGATACCGCACTGGCGGCCGATAAACATTGATAGTTGCCTATTGATAGCTACCTATTGAGAGTCGCAGACTAGCAACTACAATTAACAACAAGAGCTGCATGGCAATGAATGATTCCGTCATGCAGCACACACAAGTTTGAGTAATTTACTTTTAATTATCAGCTGTAATATCTGTAACACCAGTTTTCTTTCACCTAGCCCAGAGCCAAATCATGACAGTCATCAAGCAAGACGATCTGATCGAATCAGTAGCCGCCGCGCTGCAGTACATCAGTTACTATCATCCAGCCGACTATATCGCCCACCTGGCGCGCGCTTATGAAGCCGAGCAAAGCCCGGCAGCAAAAGATGCGATTGCCCAAATTCTGACCAACTCGCGCATGTGCGCGGAGGGCCGCCGTCCTATTTGCCAGGACACAGGTATCGTCAATGTCTTCCTGAAAATCGGCATGAGCGTGCGCTTTGAAGGATTCAGCGGCTCCATCATTGATGCAGTCAACGAAGGTGTGCGTCGTGGTTATAACGACCCCGACAATAAACTGCGCGCCTCTATCGTCGCCGACCCGCACTTTGAACGCAAAAACACCAAGGACAACACACCTGCTGTAGTACATATGGAACTGGTTCCTGGCGATACGGTAGATGTCAAAATCGCAGCCAAAGGCGGCGGCTCTGAGAACAAAACCAAGTTTGTCATGCTGAACCCGTCTGATTCTCTGATTGACTGGGTCATGAAAACCGTGCCTACCATGGGCGCGGGCTGGTGTCCGCCGGGCATGCTGGGCATAGGTATAGGCGGTACTGCAGAAAAAGCCATGCTGATGGCGAAAGAATCCTTGATGGATGACATCGACATGTATGAGCTCAAGCAACGTGGCCCGCAAAACAAAACTGAAGAATTGCGTATAGAACTGTGCGACAAGATCAATGCACTGGGCATAGGCGCACAAGGCCTGGGTGGCTTGACGACAGTACTCGACGTCAAGATCAATATGTACCCTACACATGCTGCATCCAAGCCGGTTGCCATGATCCCTAATTGCGCGGCCACACGTCATGCGCATTTTGTGCTGGATGGTTCTGGCCCCAGCTATATAGAACCACCAAAACTGTCTGACTGGCCAGATGTAAGCTGGGCGCCTGATACAGAAAAATCCAAGCGCGTTGATCTGAACACTCTGACCAAGGAAGAAGTCGCCTCCTGGAAACCAGGCCAGACCTTGCTCCTGAACGGCAAAATGCTGACTGGCCGTGACGCTGCCCACAAACGCATTCAGGACATGCTGGCCAAAGGTGAGCAATTGCCTGTCGACTTCACCAACCGCGTGATTTACTACGTAGGCCCGGTTGATCCCGTACGTGATGAAGCAGTTGGCCCAGCTGGCCCGACGACTGCCACCCGCATGGATAAATTCACCGACATGATGCTGGAAAAAACCGGCCTGATCTCGATGATAGGCAAGGCAGAACGCGGCCCGGTCGCCATCGAATCCATACGCAAACACCAGTCTGCATATCTGATGGCAGTGGGTGGTGCGGCTTACCTGGTTTCCAAGGCCATCAAATCAGCGACCGTAGTTGGTTTTGCTGACTTGGGCATGGAAGCGATCTATGAATTTGATGTTGTCGATATGCCAGTCACGGTTGCGGTTGATTCCAGCGGCATATCTGTACACAACACTGGCCCTAAAGAATGGCAGGCGAAGATAGGTATCATTCCTGTCAGTGCATCCTGATCACGTCTCGATCGCATCCTGATTATTGTTGAATATTACTGGCTGAAACAGGAATAAATACCCCGATGGCATCAGAGGAATTTGCACGCTCTGCTCCGGTTGGGGTATTTGATTCTGGCCTTGGTGGCCTGTCAGTATTGCAGCACATACGCCAGACCCTGCCACATGAAGCATTGCTGTATGTGGCAGATTCAGGTTTTGCACCTTATGGTGACAAGACCAGTGCAGAAATTCTGAAGCGCAGCATCGCCGTCACAGATTTTTTGCTGAGCAAGAAAATCAAGGCGTTGGTAGTTGCCTGCAATACGGCAACCGCCGCCGCCATCAAGCATCTGCGCTTACATTACCCTGACCTCATTATTGTTGGCATGGAACCTGGTTTGAAACCGGCAAGCCTGCTCAGCAAGACAAAAAAGGTCGGTGTGCTGGCCACCTTTTCCACAATACAAAGCGAAAAATATCAGCACTTGAGCACAAAGTTAAGTGCAGAGACCGGTGTGGAATTCATTCCCCAAGCCTGCGTAGGCCTGGTCGATCAAATAGAAAAAGCAGAAGCAAATGGAGATCAAACCCGGCTTTTGCTGGAAAAATATCTGAACCCTTTGCTAACCGCACAAGTCGATACCCTGGTCCTGGGTTGCACCCATTATCCTTTTGTAGCCAGGCTCATACAAGAACTCACGTCTGCGTATATTCCTGATGGTGAACCCATCACACTCATTGATACTGGAAAAGCCGTTGCATCACAAATGCAACGATTGCTGGCTGAGCACGATCTGACAAATACCAGCAGCGATATTCCCCGCATTAATGCTTACACGAACGGCAATCCGGATAAGCTGAAACACGCCTGCACCCACTGGATTAACATACCTGAAGACAAGTTAAGTGTTTCCAGCTTTAGCACCTGACTTAATCATCAGATTCATCCGGTTTCAACAGTACTGATAAAAACCAATCTATAGAAGCAGGCAAATCCACAATAAGTCAAAGCACAAACAATTTAATTAGGACTCCTTTACATATTCATTTTATTGCGTCATAATGCTCACATGAAAAAGCCATCCAGCCATCCTTGGGAGGAAACTCCAGCAACCAGTGAACGCATACTGGATGCGATTGCCAGAATTGCCGGCGTATTGCGCTCGGGCACCTGGCAGTTCGCTACCTCTGAAGGCTTGAACCCTACCCAAGTCGATATCATAGACATGCTGGCGGCTCGCAAAGATGCTGTCAGACTTTCATGGATAGCCGAGCAATTGGGTGTCAGCATGGCTAGTGCCAGCGACTCGGTGAGTTCATTGACTGCCAAAGGTCTGGTAGAAAAAGCCCGTGCACCAGACGATGGTCGCGCCATTGCCTTGAGACTGACTGCTGATGGTCATGTGCTGGTCAAAAAAATAGCTGGTGCAACTGGTTTTGCCAGCGAAGCCATAGCGCAATTATCCCCTGCAGCACAGGAGCAAACTTTTACCAGCCTGCTGAACCTGATAGGCAAATTGCAGCAAGCCGAGCACTTCCCTGATATACGCGCCTGTGTCACTTGTGCGCACTTCATGCCGGACAGACACGACGATGTGCTCGCGCCCCACCATTGTGCCTTGGTGGATGCGCCTTTACGCAAAGAGCAATTGCGCCTGGATTGCCCTGAACATCAACAAACAGCAAACAACATCATTCGCAATAACTGGAAGAAAATAGAAATGAAATAAAAATGGATAAGTAAGAATGGAATAGCTGAAAATGAGTTAACCAAGGCAGATCGCCTATTTTTTTGACTCATTTAATTAGGAGTCCTATTTATAATATTTGATGCTGTGGTTCTTGCGTCGAATGTAAGCAATACACGCATCAGAAATTAGCCTGGCAATGCGTGACAAAAACAGAACCGTCACATGAACTTTGAAAGATAAACATGGAACACAGATACAAAAAACTCTGCATCAGTCTTGGTTTTGGTCTCAGCCTGACAATGGCCAGCGCAACGCATTGGGCAGCAGCGCATGATCACGCACATCATGGCGGCATACAAACCGAAGCCAGCAGCAAGATCAAACCTGACTTTGATATTTTCCATACCAAGATCACGACTGAAGGCAATGTGGCGATTTTTCATATTGCCGTCTCTGGCAAGGCTGGCAAGACCAGGCCTACCAAATCAGGCAAGCTGGCGGGCAGCTCTGTTTTCTCTTATGTGTGGCCAACGACCCTGGACCCATCCGTAGTCGGTTTCGAGCCTAAAAGTGGCATCCTGGCTTTTGCCGTAACTTCTCACCCTGACTTTGATGACACCCCGTTGTTTGATGAAAACGGCGATGGTAATCCCAATAATGATGGCAATGTCTGGCACTCACACTGGGTGGTCTTGCAGCCCGACCAGGCTTGTGGCAAAGATTCGCTGAAGGTAGTTGATATTCCCGAGGGTAGCAAACCTCGTCTGCCCAAAACCTGGCCAGGCTTGCCAATACTCATAGACAGCCCTGGCTGGAGCCCCACATTCAAAGGCAAGACACTGGAAGTGCGTGTGCCCTTTGATGATATAGCCAGCATTCAATCTGCCGGTTTTGATGGTGTCACCGCTGCTCTGCGCGTCAATGCCAGTGTCCATGCCCCACTACTTTGCGTCAGTAATGTTTTCAAAGTCGCCTCTGGCAATCTCAGCCTGCCAGGTAAATTCAATCAATAAGTGGAAACCACAAACCAACAAGGAATCACCATGTCCAACGTCCAACTCATCAGTCTCAAAGAAACTTCTGGTACTCGTCATGCTATTTTGAATGACATCAATACTGCCTTTGGTGCTACGCCAAATATGTTCCGCGCTGTCGCCAACTCTACGGCGGCGCTCAACAGCATGTGGTCTGCTTTTGCAGCCCTGGGCAATGGCGTCATCCCGGCAAAACTGGGAGAGCAAATTGCAGTTGCCATAGCAAACCAGAATCAGTGCGAATACTGTCTGGCAGCACATACCGTATTGGGGCAAAAAGCAGGTGCCAGTGCCGCAGAAATGGTGGCAGCCCAGTCAGGCAATTCGCATGACGCGAAAACCGACGCCGCACTGAAATTTGTATTGAAGGTAGTCAGCAAGCGCGCCCAAATCAATAAAGATGATGTGGAAGCTTTGCGCTCACACGGCTATGACGATGAACATATCGTTGAAATCATGGCCCACGTCGCTCTCAATCTGTACACCAACTATATCAATGTGGCACTGGATGTACCGGTTGATTTCCCAAAAATCAAACTGAACGCAACCAGCAAAAATTAAACGGGTTTCCGGGTGCGGATAACTCCGCACCTTGATCAGATAAATTCAAATAAAAGAGAAATGGAGATATCCATGATTAATAGCATCGCACCTGAACTCATCACTTCAGACTGGCTCAACACTGATACGGCTATCAGCTTGCAGTCTTTACGCGGCAAAGTCGTGTTACTGCATAGTTTTCAGATGTTATGCCCTGCCTGTGTCACACATGGATTGCCACAGGCAAGTGCAGTAAGAAATGCATTTTCGCAGCAAGAACTTGCGGTGATAGGATTGCACACAGTGTTTGAGCATCACCATGCGATGGGCAAAGAAGCCTTGAAAGTCTTTATCCATGAATATCGTTTGCGCTTTCCAATCGCCATCGACATGCCAGATCCGGTCAGTGGAATACCTTTGAGCATGCAGAAATATGGCTTGCGCGGCACACCAAGTATCTTGCTTATAGACCAGCAGGGGCGCATCAGATTTCATCACTTTGGTCACATTGATGATCTTAAACTGGGCAGCATGCTGGGTCAGTTGGTGGCAGAGACAGATACTACAGAAGAGCATGTCAGCGCGAATGAAGGCAAACCCAAGCAGGCCATGGGATGCAATGAAGATTCGTGCAGTTTATCTTAGAAAAATCGGCTTTGGAATGTGCCAAGAAGCTTCAAGAATTCATGACCGGTACAGGCAATACCAGATTGGTCGCCTTGGAAATTGCAGACCAGAGTACGCCAACGACTGCATTCCAGACTTTTTCTATGGTGACCATCAGCAAACCCCGCAAGGTTTTAGCGAAGCTTAAGGCCATATCCTCCAGCCCATCCAGGAAAAACTGCTGGGTTTCAGGCGTAATCTGCTTGGTCAATATGCCCGTACTGACCAGCCCTGCCTGCTGTGCTATGGCTTTTACCTGCTGCTGTGTAAATCCGCGCAAGGTCGTCACATCAGCCTGCAAAACACCAGAAGCTGCGGCTTGCATATCAGCCACGAGTTGATCTATATCAAGTGCCATATTTATGCTCCCAGATTAACGCTGCAAGAAATTTTCATACGTAATTGCCTGATCGAGGTAGATCACGGCCTGCCCCTTGAAAGCCTGCGCCTCATAAGCAGTCACGCCTTGCAGACGATCAACATCACGCATTTTACTCAGGGTTTCCGATACTTTTTTGATGGCATAGGCGCTAGGTGGTGTACTGTCATCACCAGACATGGCTGGGCTGCCACGTTTATCAAGCAATTGATTAATGGTATCGGTCACCTTGTTTTTTGGCATGGGCCGGGCTCCGGCCTGCAAACTCAGTGCGTCCAGACGTCCAATCAATGAATTGTAATTATCAACGCGGGAGGGGAAGCTGTTTTTATCGCTGCCGTTAGACACGCTGGCGAGCAAAATCATGGTGTCAGTATTGACGGCGGCCAAGCCATCAACCACTGTTTTGTCATAAGCGGGTGCAAGTTGGGTTGCGCACCCTGAGAGCGCAATACAAAGCCCCAGCAGGTATACACGCATCCACCACAATAATTGCACTGCTGGCTTCATGACTACTCCACATGGAAAGAGAATGACAGAGATGCCATATTAACATTTGGAGTTGAATTTATCATCGCAAGAATTATCTTTTTTGATAATTTTTTTTGATGATCTCTCTATTTCAAAATAGAAAGATCAGGACTTAAAAGAGTTGGCGATGAGCCTGGTTGCCTCATCATATTTTTCTTTGTTACTGACAGCGTAATTCCATTGGAAGAAAGTACACCAGTTGCCGGTCGTCAGTAATTTATCGTAATAAATCTGCTTGCCCTTGGTGCCAGAGACAACGGCAAAACCTTTTCCTTTGGCGCGATAAGAAATAACCCTGCCTTCTTTTACTTTTTCTGTTTCAGCTTTTTTAAGGAATTCTGCCGGAGTCGTATCCCATTCCTCTATGCAGGCTCTGGCATAAACGCGCAGCTCAGCCTCACCATCTTTGGATAAAAACACCTGACCATCGCCATTGGCAGCTTCGCCTTGAGGAATAAGGTAATCTGGGTAATCTATCGAAAAACCATATCGACCATTCACATAGGTTTTATAAACCAGTTCAGCAGAAGAAGCATTTGCGGTCAAAAACACCAGCAAAGACAACAGGTAACTATTTTTCATATAAAGCCACAACGATGAAAGTCCCTGCCCGCAAGACGTGCGGACAGGGACAATGACAATCAGCCTAAAACAGCCGCGATTGCATTCGCAGTCGCTTCAACATTGCCAGTATTCAAACCGGCAATACACATACGGCCAGAACGGACCAGATAAACGCCGAACTCTTCTTTCAGACGATCACACTGCTCAGCCGTCAAACCTGTGTAGCTGAACATGCCGCGCTGAGTCAGGAAATAGCTGAAATCACGGCCTGGCAATTTTGCACTCAATACATCATGCAATTTACGGCGCATGAGCTGGATACGGTCACGCATGGCGACGACTTCTGCTTCCCACATAGGACGCAGCTCAGGGTCGCTCAGCACGCGGGCTACCAGTTGACCACCATGCAGAGGTGGATTGGAGTAGTTGCGACGTATCGTTGCCTTCATCTGGCCCAGCACATTCACTGCCTGTGCTGCGTCAGGGCAAACTACACTCAGGGCACCGCAACGCTCGCCATACAGGCTCATGCTCTTGGAGAAGGAATTCGCAACGAAGAAGCTCAAACCCTGGTCAGCCAGCAGGCGTACTGCGTAAGCATCTTCCACGATACCGTCGCCATAGCCCTGGTAAGCCAGATCAATGAAAGCGATGAGTTCACGCTCTTTCAATACCGGTACCAGTTGTTGCCACTGCTCTTGCGTCAGATCTACACCTGTAGGGTTATGGCAACAGGCATGCAGCAGGACGATGCTTTTCTTTTCTGCAGCTTTCAATGCTTCTATCATGGCATCAAAACGCAAGCCACCAGTTGCAGCATCATAGTAAGGATAGGTTTTGACAGTCAGACCACAACCTTCAAATACGGCCTTGTGGTTATCCCAGGTAGGGTCGCTGACCAGCATGGTCGATGTCGGGAAATAACGTTTGATGAAATCCCCGCCCACCTTCAGGCCACCGCTGGAACCAACTGCCTGGATAGTGACAACACGGCCAGCTTTGACTGCTGCATTATCTGCGCCAAACAAAAGTTCCTGCACAGCCGTGCGGAAATTTGCTGCGCCTTCCATAGGCAGATAAGGACGGGCGCCAGCATCTGCCACGACCTTGTGTTCTGCTGCACGTACAGATGGCAGCATGGGAATCTTGCCAGCATCGTCAAAATAAATACCGATAGACAAATTGATCTTGTTGGTACGAGGGTCCTTACCAAAGGCCTCGTTCAAAGACAAGATAGGATCGCCAGGATAGGCTTCGACGTGCTGAAACATGATAGAACTCCAGATGGTTGGACATAGAATCAAGGCTGCAAAACCGGCAACTTAAATATCATTAAAGCAATATAAAATGCACCAGACTAATGCGTCAAGCCTCTATTGTGACACATGCCACCAGCAACTTAGGATACAGGCGGCTTTAATCGTTATAAGAAACTGTATATCTTGACTGTGAGAAGATGTAAAAAATGCAGCTATTTTTCAATAGCTGCATTCTTCATTACACTGAGTAGCTTATTCAGGCATTAGTGGCCATGCGCATGCTCATCGGCCTCGATTGGCATTTCACCGCCGCTCTTGCCTTCAAAAAAGAAAGGCTTACGCACTTTTTTGGTTTTACCCACTTCATTCAAGGTAGCAGATTCATACAAACGTCCATTCAGCATGACATGGCTGAGTTTGTCTGATTGCTGTATGTCTTTGAGGACATCACCATCAATAATCATCAAGTCAGCTAGTTTGCCGACTTCCAGAGAGCCTATGTCCTTATCCATGCCCAGATAACGTGCGCCATTGATGGTACCGCTGCGTATCGCTTCCATCGGTGTCATGCCGCCTTTAACCAGGGTCCATAATTCCCAGTGTGCTGCCAGGCCTTCGCGCTGACCATGTGCACCCAGATTGACGGGAACACCAGCGCGTTGCAGGGCGGTTGCAGTCTGGGCCACCTTGATGACATTGAAGTCTTCTTCCGGCGCAGTCTCACGTCTGACGCTACGTGGCTCCAGTACTGAGCGCGGTACATATTTACTCAGCAGAGGATGTTTCCAGACATCGGTGTGGGCATACCAGTAGTGCTCGCCATCGAGGCCACCGTAGGCGACTCCCAGGGTCGGGGTATAGCCTACCTGAGTTTGCGACCACAGTTGCTTGACATCGTCATACACTTTTTCAACTGGCAAGGCATGCTCAACGCCAGTATGGCCATCGACTACCATGCTCATATTGGTCTGGAACAGCGAACCACCTTCAGGTACCACCATCATTTGTGTCAGACGTGCAGCTTCCAGAACTTGCTGGCGTTGCTCTCGCCTTGGCTGGTTATAACTCTTGACTGAGATAGCACCTGCTGCCTTGAGGCGTTTCAAATGCGTCAAAGCATCATCAAGATTATTGACGATAGCGGCGAAATTACCCTTGGCACCGTAAAGGATGGTACCGGTAGAGTAAATACGTGGCCCCAGTACTTGTCCGGCTCTTTGTAATTCACTTTGCGTGAAGATTTCTCCAGTGTCGTTCGATGGATCATGGATGGTCGTTACACCAAAAGCCAGCGAAGCATAATTCACCCAGCTTTGCTGCGGAATAATGCCGCTCTCGCCCATGCTGCCATGCCAGTGCACATCGACCAGGCCCGGCAAAATGGTTTTGCCCTTGGCATCAATCTGAGTTGCACCTGCAGGTATCGCCACATCAGCAGATTTGCCGACACTGACGATGCGGTTATCCTTGACGACAATACGGCCATCTTCTATGACCTCCTCGCCTTTCATGGTGACGATTCTGGCGCCGGATATGACTGTGTAACCACTAGGTTTGTCAGCAGCCTGGCGGAAGCCTATCTTTTGCCCCTGCTCTACCGGTTTAGGCAATTCAGCAGGTGCGCCCGGCACGAAAGCAAAAGCGTCTTTCAATTCACGGCTGAATAATTCATCGCCGAGTGAGAAGTTGATACGCTTGCTGTCGCCAGACCAGTGCAGGTATTGACCGGCATTGACGTCCAGCTGTTTGACAGGCAGCGCATCCATTTTCTGCCCTATAGTGACCGCCTTGCCAGCCAGCGGCAATGGCGTCACATAAGCATGGTAGCGTTCGCCAAAAGCCAGCCATTCACCATCTGGCGAAATCGCAAATTCACCGGCGAATTCACTTTTTGCAACTGGCTGCTCGGGCTTGCCATCCAGAGGTACGCGTACCAGTGAAGTAGTCCAATCGACTTCACCAGTATATTGTGTACGGGTGACATACACTGCCTGCGCATCTTTGCCAAATTGCGGTGCACCACCCTCTTCCGTCAACAGGCGCGGCTCGGTTTTACCGTCTGCATTCGCCAGGAACACGCCAGTTTCCATGCCATACCAGGGCGTAGTCAGGTAACCACCCTTGGCTTTGACATAGGCAACTTGCTTGCCATCAGGTGAAAAACGCGCCTGCAGGTATTTACCCGGGGCCTTGGTCACTATGGTTTCCTTGCCGCTGGCAAGCTCCACAGTTCTGACTGCGCCGAGCTTTTCATCATTCCAGCTACTGAATACGACCGACTTTCCATCGCGTGAAAAGCTGGGGAAGAATTCAAAATGTGTGTTTTGCGTGGTCAGGCGGCGTGGCGTGCCATTTGGCAGGTCCTTGACATAGATATGCCCCAGCGCCGAGTAAACAACTTTATCCCCCTGCGGTGCGACATTTACCCAGCGCAGCTGATGAACATCGAACTGATCAGGCGCGACCTCTTGCGGGAAGCGCAAGGCACTGCGCACTTCCCGGGTATCTTTCACATGAAAAGGAATTTCGACTGCCTTGTGGCTGAACGGATCAAGACGCCAGAGCTTACCCTTGGCCCAGACCACAATTTCTTTGCTACCTGGCATCCAGGAAAAGGCTGGATACACACCTTGAATAGCCCAGGCTTCTTGCATATCACGCTCCAGCTCTGGCCAGGCTGCTGTTTCTTCGCCCGTCTGTAGATTTTTCAGAAACAAAGCCGACTGGTTGCGAATGCGGCGCACAAAGGCCAGGTACTTGCCATCCGGCGAAGGCACCGGGCGCACTGCGCCGCCAGGGCCACTGACAAAAGCTTTGACCTTGCCATCTTGCAGGTCACGGCGGAAAATCTGGTAAATCTGTCCGTTGGAATTCTTATTGTATTCAAAGGACGTACCCGGCGTTGTGTCTTGGGAATAATAGACATAGCGGCCATCTGGCGAAAACGCCGGCTCTCCCAGGTCTTTTTGCCAGTTCGGCTTTTCATTCAATTGCACGCCCGTACCACCACTTTGATGATACAGCCAGATTTCACCAGAACCCAGTGAGCGGGTGCCGGTATAGTGCTTGCGCGCGGCGATGTACTGGCCATTCGGGTGCCAGACGGGATTGTTCAAGAGGCGGAAGTCTTCCTTGCTGACTGCATGCGCATTGCTGCCATCGACATTCATGACCCAGACATTGTCGCCGCCACCCGCATCAGACATATAGGCGATCTGTTTGCCATCCGGTGAAAAGCGCGCCTGCATTTCCCAGGCTATGGAGTGCGTCAAAGCCTTGGCTTCGCCACCCGCGATAGGCAGCGTATATAAATCGCCAAGCAGGTCAAACACCAGTTGTTTGCCATCCGGACTAACGTCCACGCTCATCCAGGTGCCGGTGCGGGTGTCAATATTGACTATCTTGCTTTCGCCGGGGGGATGATTGACATCCCATTTCTTTTTTTCTGCATCTGGCTTGGTGGCTGGCTCAGCGGCGAGCGCAGGCAAGCACAGCATGACAGCCCAGGCCAGCGGCAACAGTTTTGACACACGCATAAATTTTCCCTTTGGTTTATTATTTAATTTGCCAGATTTCAGACTTAGCCTGGATTTATCTGCATCCTCTCGCATTCATCAATATCGATGTGACTGCGATAATATATCAATAGAATATCAAGCTAGTGGAATCAGATTCATAGACCGCTGAAAAGTTCCTGTTTTGTAGCTGGCTAAACAGCGACTCTGTTTAGTCCCTGTCGAGTTTGCAACAAAGAGCGCTTCTTAATCCGTCAAGCAGCTTGTCATAAGGTATTATTTGATCAATTCTATATCGCCTGCGACCATGAATCTATTTGCCACTGAAGAGGAAGTGACCCAGCTTGCCAACGGGCTGGCTTCAGCGCAAGGTTTGGAAAAATTGATCAGTCAACTGACGTTAGCCTGGCATCTGCGGCAAAGGGATAGTCAAAGCGCAAGCGAGTTGGTGATCGCAGTCAAAGCCGATCTTGCAGACGCAAATATCTCCGATAAACTCAAAAATCAATTTCATGCACGGCTTTGCCTGATTGAAGCTGAAATCGCAGCATTGTTTTGCGACCTGACCGTTGCCGAGCAATTGCTGGCACAAGCCATCACCATATTCAATGAACTCGGCGATACCATCGGGCTGGGTGATGCCAGCCTGACCAGCGCCAGCCTCGCATTGGAACAAGGTGATGCAGGCAGAGAGGCCCGCTCATGCGCAGCAGCAAAGACATGGTATTTCAAAGCAAATGACACGCTCAGGGTAGCAATTGCTGAATCCTGGGTTATCTATGAACTGGCATTTTATGATCCGCTGGCAGCCTCGCGCCGCTATGCCGATTTTGACGAACAATACCTTCACCGCGATCATCCTGCAGTTGCGGCCCATATGGCAGCAGCCTATGGGGTGATTCATGGTCGTCGTGAACCAGCCAGGGCATCGGTTTATTATCTGCAGTCCAGCGAACTGGCCCGGCAGACTGGCATGGTCAGGCTGGCGATTGTCTCTGCCGGCAACTCTGGTGAATCCATGCAGACTGTCGGTGATCTGGAAGGCGCGGCTGGCGTCTTTGACTGGGCTGTGGAGCGTGCCCGTAAAACAGAATGGCCTGCATTGATAGGCAATGCCATGGCGCATTTGGGTAGTTTGCTAAGGCAACTGGGCCAGTATGAACGTAGTCAGAAAATACTGGAAGAGGCCTTGAATAGCTTCTCAAAAACGCCCGGCGGAATTAACAAGGCCATAGCCCATGCGGAATTAGCAGAATGTCTGCTCATTCAGGGCGAAACCAATAGAGCCCTGGCTTGTTTTAACGAGGCAATCCTGCTATTCCGGGCGGCTCAATCCATGGACGATTTACCGCAAGCCTTGATACGCTATGCCCGGGCATTGTCCGCCTCAAACCAGGCTGATGCTGCATTAGCCACCATCGCCGAGGCAAAATCCTTCATAGTCCAGCACCAGTTCACCGCCCTGGGGGTCACGCTTAATCAGACCCTCGCTGAAATACATGCCCGTCACGTTATTAGCAGCCCAGAAAAAATGGATGCGCCGAATGCCATCATCCACTATCTTGAAGAATCTTTGCGGGCGGGTGAATTGACAGAGGGCTGGCAAGCCAGCACAGAATTACTGATGGCCTTGAGCGATGCATGGGCTGATGCAGGAGACAGCAACAAAGCTTTACTTTATGCACGACTGGCCATAGCAGCAGAACAGCGGGAAAGCAAAAAACAGGCAAATAACCGTACTGCCATGGCGCAGGTCAGGCACGAAACTGAATTGATCAGGGCAGAAGCAGAACAACAAAGATTGATTGCTGTTTCTGAAGCCCGTCGCGCTGCCACCTTGCAGGAAGCGGGAACCACGCTTGAACGACTGGGCAGAATAGGTCAGGAAATCACATCCAACCTTGATCCCGAAGCAGTATTTGAAGCCATACATTATCATCTTAAGGATTTGCTGGACGCGACAACCTTCATCATCTACATGCTGTCAGCAGATGGGCAGACGCTGACACAGGCATTTGGCATAGAAGAAAATATGCCCCACCCTTACCATGAAGTCGCATTGACAGATACACGTGCGTCAAGTGCACGCTGTGTGCGTGAGAGACGGGAAGTCAAGCTTGAACTGCTGCCAGACAATGATTTTCCCGTGGTGCCAAATACGCTGGGAACATTGAGTCTGCTATTTGCACCGCTGAGCATAGGTGAACGCATATTGGGTGTGATGAGCATACAAACACCGCGTGAATATGCCTATGGTGAAAGAGAATGCCTGATCTTTCGTAGCCTGTGTTCTTATGGCGCGATTGCGCTGGATAATGCCAATGCCTATCGCGAATTGCGTCAGACTCAGCAACAACTCGAAGAGGCAAGTATCACAGAAAGACAGGCACGCAAAAAAGCAGAAGATGCCACCAAATTGAAAAGTGAGTTCCTGGCCAATATGAGCCATGAAATCCGCACGCCGATGAATGCAGTCATAGGCCTGGCGCATCTTGCCCTGCAAACCAGGCTCACCCCCAAACAATATGACTATGTCAGCAAGATCCATCATGCCGGCGAATCGTTGTTGGGCATCATCAATGACATACTGGATTTTTCCAAGATAGAAGCGGGTATGCTGGATGTGGAGAAAATTCCATTTTCCATCAAGGATGTGCTCAATAGCGTATCGACCCTGACCAGCCAGAAAGCCATAGAAAAACAGATCGCCTATATTGTGCGAATTTCTGAAGAAGTGCCTTCACGTTTGCGCGGCGACCCGCTGAGGCTGGGCCAGATACTGACCAATCTGGTCAATAATGCTGTCAAATTCACTCCCAGCGGCGGCGAAATTGAAGTCAGTGTCAAAAGATTGCCCACCCCTTCTGAAACAACTGATCTGACATTTTCAGTAAGAGATACGGGCATAGGCATGTCCGCCGAGCAGCAACAAAGCCTGTTCCAGCCATTTACCCAGGCAGATGGCTCGACTACCCGCAAATATGGGGGAACGGGCCTGGGCTTATCCATATCACGTCGTCTGGTGGAATTAATGGGGGGGCAGATTGCTGTCTACAGTCAGGAAAATCATGGATCGACATTTGCCTTCACCTTGCCGCTGGAAATAGACTTCAGCCTGAATGGTGAATCAGACTCCCATGCAGAATCACGTGTGACCCATAGCGCCAATATTGCAGCACAAAACCATGCGGGCCGTCGTGTCTTGCTGGCGGAAGATAACCCCGTCAATCAGCAAATTGCCATCGAATTGCTGAGCATGGTAGGCATTACCGCTGATGTTGCCGACAATGGTGAAGAGGCAGTACGCCTCATCATGGCAAACGAACCGGCGTATTACGCCATGATATTCATGGATCTGCAAATGCCGATCATGGATGGTCATGAAGCTGCTGCAAAAATCAGATTAGATGCCCGTCTGGATGACACGCCCATCATCGCCCTGACTGCGCATGCAGTCGGTGACATTCGCGAGCGCTGCATGCGTGAAGGCATGCAGGATTATCTGACCAAGCCTATACAACCGGACGCCTTGTTCAGCATAGTCTCACACTGGATGGATACCGAACATGAACTACCGGTGCCCGGCAGCCTGATCACCAGCACCGTGTTTGATGATGAAGATGCGGGATTCCCGCAATTCAATGAACTCGATACCAGCCTCGGCCTGCATTACATGGGTGGGCGTCACGAGTTTTATATCAATATGTTGCATAGATTTGAACAAAGCCAGGCAGATACTCTGCATGATTTAAACAGGTTCATACAAATTGGTGAGTACGGTAATGCAGAAAGGCTCAGCCATACCCTCAAAGGCCTGGCAGGCAGTATAGGCGCGACGAAACTGCAAAAAATAGCGGCAGAACTGGAATACAAACTCAGCAAGGAAGAAGACAGGGAGTTTATATTGAATACCCTGGAGCCACTTACCCAGTCGCTCAATGCGGTGCTGGATGAGTTGAAAATAGTATTGCCAGGAATTTTGCCTCAGCATGAAGAAGTCATCGTCGATGAAGCCGAGGCAAAGAATATTGTGGATGAACTACGCGCACTGCTCGCAGCCTCGGATGCTGATGCACAAAGTCTGTTTGAAGAAAACGAAACTGCCATTGCCACTCAGTTCAACCAGGATGCCATGATACAACTCAGGCATTTCATGCATCAGTTTGAATTTGAAGCTGCAGCAAAACTCATAGAGCAACAGTAGCAGCCTCAAATTACCTTATTTTCTTTTAAAGCAGCGATACTCTCTTCACTCATCCCCCAGTCGTGCAAAATCTCAGCACTATGCTGGCCTGGTGCTGCCGGCGGCATGCTGATTTCTGGCGCAGTCCTGCTGAAACGCGGCGCAGGTGCTGGTTGGACTATGCCTTCAATATCAGTGAAATTGGCTCTGGCCTGATTGTGCGGATGCTCAGGTGCTTCTGCCATATCCAGCACCGGGGCGAAACAGATATCTGTCCCTTCCATTAATTCACACCACTGCTGGCGGGTTTTAGTTTTGAACAGCGCTGTACATTTTTCTTTCAGTTCTGGCCATTTCTGGCCATCCATTTGCGCATTGAATGCAGGGTCAGTGATAGCTGCACGTTCCAGCAACAAAGCATAAAACTGCGGCTCTATTGCGCCTATGGAGATGAATTTACCGTCAGCGCAAGTATAGGTATCATAAAAATGCGCCCCTCCATCCAGCATATTCGCGCCACGCTGGTCTGACCATGCGCCAAAGGCACGGAAGCCGTAAATCATCGCGCCTAACAAGGCTGATCCATCGACCATGGCCGCATCCACCACCTGCCCCTTGCCAGAGCTGCGTGCTTCCAGCGCA
Source organism: Undibacterium sp. Tian12W (assembly GCF_049339405.1). Lineage (NCBI taxonomy): Bacteria > Pseudomonadati > Pseudomonadota > Betaproteobacteria > Burkholderiales > Oxalobacteraceae > Undibacterium > Undibacterium sp. Tian12W. Next base: position 29,354 of record NZ_JBMPPK010000008.1, on the reverse strand, counting down.
GCGCAGACCACGCCAAAAGCCAGCATCATTGCACCGCCGCCAAAGTCGCCGACCAGATTCAAGGGCGGTGCAGGTGGGGTATCTGCCCGCCCCATGGCATGCAACATGCCGCTGAGGGCGATGTAATTCAGGTCATGCCCTGCCGCCTGTGCCAGCGGACCATCCTGGCCCCAGCCAGTAATACGGCCATATACCAGACGTGGATTGCTTTGCAGGCAGACTTCCGGCCCCAGGCCCAGTCTTTCCATGACACCTGGCCGGAAGCCTTCCAGCAGGATATCAGCACTCGCTACCAGATCCAGCAAGACGGCTTTCGCTTCTGCCTGCTTCAAGTCCAGAGCCAGCGAGCGCCGCCCTCTGGCCATGACATCATATTTGGTGCCAAGCATAGGGAAAGGATTATTCGCGCCCGGAGCCAGCTTGCGGTCTATGCGTATGACTTCTGCCCCCATGTCAGCCAGCATCATGGCGGCAAAAGGGCATGGTCCCAGGCCCACCATTTCTATGACACGTATGCCCTGTAAAGGTCCAGCCATGTTTCGCTCTCCGCTTTTTCTGGTTTATAAATTACGGGAAATTATTTCTTTCATGATTTCATTGGCACCACCATAAATGCGCTGTACCCGCGCATCGACATACATTTGCGCTATAGGATATTCCAGCATATAGCCATAACCGCCAAATAATTGCAGGCACTGGTCGATAACCTTGCACTGCAAATCAGATATCCAGTATTTGGCCATTGATGCCAGCTCGGTATCCATTCGCCCTTCCATCGTATCGACTATACAGCGGTCGATGAAGATACGGGCTATCGTCGCCTCGGTCTTGATCTCTGCCAATACAAAGCGGGTATTCTGCATCTCTATCAGGGCCTGACCAAAGGCCTTGCGCTCACGTGTATGCGTGATCGTCAAATCCAGTGCGCGCTCTATCGCAGCGACGCCAGAGACGCCCAGTATCGTGCGCTCATAAGGCAGCTCAGTCATCAACTGGGTGAAACCCTTGCCTTCTACGCCGCCAAGCACCCTGTCCAGCGGCACGCGCACATCATCAAAGAACAGCTCGCAAGTGTCCTGGCCTTTTTGCCCTATTTTTTCCAGTATGCGCCCTACCCTGTAACCGGGGCAGTCTCTGGTTTCGACCATGATCAGTGATACCCCCTTGGCGCCCGCTTCAGGGTCAGTCTTGGTCACGACCACCACCAGATCAGCCATAAAGCCGTTCGATATAAAGGTCTTGGAACCATTGATGACATAGCTGTCGCCATCACGTCTCGCTGTGGTGCGTATGCCTTTGAGGTCAGACCCGGCACCGGGTTCAGACATCGCGATGGCAGCGATCATTTCACCTGAGGCCAGCTTGGGCAGGTATTTTTGTTTTTGCTCTTCTGTCCCCTGATTCAAGATATAGTGCGCGACAATAGCATGCACATGGATGCCAAAGGCCATGTCACCGGCATAAGTCAGTTCTTCAAAAACAATGGATTGATGGGCAAAACTGCCACCAGAGCCACCATATTCTTCTGGTATGTCAGCCAGCAAGATGCCCATGGCACCGCCCTTGTCCCAGACATCACGATCTACATGTTGCTGTTTTTTCCAATGTTCCTGGTGCGGGATCACTTCGGCAGCGACAAAGCGGCGTACTGCATCGCGAAAAGTTTCCAGCTCAGGTGTCATCCAGCGTGGTTTGATTTGCATACTGTGTCTCCTATGTAATGAACTCAGGCTTTTGTGCCTGATTTTTATTGGCCTGATTGATGGCAGCTTTATTTAAGGTTACCATCAAGAGCTATCAGAAAAGCACGCCATCCCATTTTTTAGAAGACTATCCCCAATAGCAATGCCCAAAGAAATCATTACAGACACGACAGGGCGAGCATTGCCAGGGACACAAACTGCAAAGAAACGCGGTCGCCCAGTGCTGGATGGCTCAGAAAGCATACGCCAGGATTTGATCAGGAAATCAGCACAGCTGTTCAGGACAAAGGGTTACGACAACACCACTGTGCGTGATATTGCTGCTGCAGTGGGAATACAGTCTGGCAGTTGGTTTTATCACTTCAAGACCAAACAAGACATCCTGGTCGCCGTGATGGAACAAGGCATGCAAAAATCGCTGGAAGAAATAGAAAAGCTGGCTTTGGCAGATTTGCCGCCGCGGCTGGCGTTTCAGCATTTGGTCAAGGTTCATCTGAATACCTTGCTGGCTCCGGAGCATGATTTTATTGCAGTACTTCTGTATGAATGGCGCGCACTCGACAAACCGGCACGCGCACGTATCATTGCTCTTAAGGATAAGTATGAAGCTGCGTGGGAAAAAGTTATCACAGACTTGCATGCATCAGGAGATTGGGCCATGCCCACGCGCATAGACAAGTTGCTGATGTTTGGCACGCTGAACTGGACAGCACAATGGTATAGACGCGGTTCTGGTATCAGCATAGATGAACTGGCAGAGCAGGCGCTGCAATTCATCTTGCGTACCAAATCTGACCAAAGCTGAATAGTATTTACTCTTCCAGCGCTATTTCCATTTTGCGGGTATCGATAATCAGCTTTTTGCCCAAGAAGAGCTTATTCCCGACCATACCAGCTGAGCCCAGGCCGCTGATTGCAAGCTCTTGCAAGAAGCCGACATCCTCAATGTAACTGATTTCTTTCACTGGTAAGCTGATACCTCCTACCGTTACCTCGGCGCTGGTTTCTACCGTATGCGCAGTCAATATCTTGTCCCAGGGACGAATAGAAAAAGCCGCTGGCCTGGCATCCTTTTTCGCCAATCGCTGGAAAGTTTTCTCATTACTAATCCACGACAAAGCGCCGGAGCTACTGTCATACATCACGGTTTTCTCTTCGCCATCAAAAGTAACAGGCATGACTATCCTGCGGCCAGAAAAGCTGAAGGGCTGGAATTTACTGTTTGCAGAATACAAGCCCTCACGTTCACGGGCGAATTGCACTATGTCTTTCTTGAAATCCAGCACCACTATCCTGCCATCAATCAAATCCGCACCTATGCTGCCGATAACTTCTATGCTTCCCTTGCTCCACTCGACGCCGACACCTTCGCGCTGCATGATGGATATGTTTTTTGCCAGGACCTGCATGTCACCGAGTTTGAAATTAATGGCGGCAAGCTTGTCGCCAGAATTCACGAATTGATATTTCTCGGCAATCGCCTTCCATTTATTGGAATAAAAGACAGTTGATGCATGACCAAGATCAAGCTGCATGTAAAATATTTTTTCTTCGCTGCTGCCAAAATGCATGGGCAATAGCAAGGCTGCATGATCCAGTGGCGGCAACGGTGCAGTACGCGGTATCGCATCCCACACTATGGCCACCTCACCGCCATCACCTGACAACTCTACTTGCGCAGGTGTGAGCCTGTTGCCAGTTGCACAGGCTGAAAGGAACAGGGCCAGGCCCAAAAGCAAAAAGGAAGTGAGACACTTCCTGTATTTGCCTGGTTTGAAAGGCTTAACAAAGTCTGGCATTTGCTTTAAACAGTTTTACGGCGTGAAAACAGGGCAACCAGGCCGACCACCAGCAAGACAGGGAAAAGCAAGGGCAGCATTGCCAATGCCAGCGAACCCAGTACTACAGCGAAAATCACGCACAACAATATTGCCACGCCAGCCAGTACCATGCCAGTCAGGCCAAGGGCAAACACCACCGCCACTACAGCAATTCCGCAACCGAACAAGACACCAAAGAAACCAAAGAATCCACCCACGCCATCAATGTCGTCGCCGTCAATCTGCACATCGACGCCATGAGAGGACGACATTATTATCATGGCAAAAACCAGGATGGACAGAAGGACGATGGCGATGCCTTTATTTGAGGTGATGCGTGAGGCGATTCGTGATGTGTTAGTAGATGTCATGATAGGCTCCCTTTAGCTCAAGTGTGAATTTGATGATTTCTTGTGTTCTGTGATTCGATGTAAGCATCTTATAAAAGAACAACTGGCGCTTCCATGGGCTTGCGACAGAATGCGCAAATCACGGCTTGAACAGTGATAGGGAGGGAGGAATGGGGCAAAAACAGGCAAAAATAGACACGAAAAGCAAAAAAGCAGCCGTTAGCTGCTTTTTTGCCTGCTATAGAGCGATAAAAGATCAGCTACCGGTATAACTGGTCTTCATCGTAGTAAAGAATTCCACGGCAGCACTACCCTGTTCACGGGCACCATAGCTGGATGCCTTGCTGCCACCAAATGGAACATGGTAATCAACTCCCGCCGTAGGCAGGTTGACCATGACCATGCCTGCACGGGCATGACGTTTGAAGTGAGTCGCGTATTTCAATGAAGTCGTGCAAATACCCGCTGTCAGACCAAATTCAGTATCGTTTGCCAGTTGCAGCGCGTGCTCATAGTTTTTGGCAGGAATGACGGATGCTACCGGGCCAAAAATCTCTTCCCTGGTATGTTGCATGGCAGGGTCGCAATCAACGAACAGAGCTGGATTCAGGAAATAGCCATCGGTATCGCGTGACAGGCGCTCACCACCAAAGGCCAGTTTGGCACCTTCATCTTTGGCTATCTGTATATAGCGCAAGTCCTGTTCCAGCTGAGACTTATCGACTACCGGGCCTATATCTATTCCTGTCTGCAAGGCATGCCCTACTTTCAGGCTCTTCAATTTATCTATCATCGCAGCGACAAATGCCGGGTAGATTTTTTCTTCAACGATAAGGCGAGAAGATGCCGTGCAACGCTGGCCAGTAGAAAAATAAGAGCCCTGGATTGCGGCATTGACTGCCACATCCAGATCAGCATCTGCCAATATCACCAGCGGGTTCTTGCCACCCATTTCCAGTTGCACCTTGGCGCGGCGTGCCGCGCAAGCTGCCAGCACCCTGCTGCCAGTGCCGACGGAACCGGTAAAGCTAATAGCATCCACTCTGCTGTCTTTGCTCAAGGCTTCACCAACTATACGGCCAGGGCCAGACAAAAGATTGAATACGCCTGCAGGCAAACCAGAACGGCTGATGATCTCGGCCATGGCCCAGGAGCAGCCTGGCACCAGCTCCGCCGGTTTCAAGATCACGGTATTGCCATAGGCCAGCGCCGGTGCAGCTTTCCAGGCAGGAATAGCTATAGGAAAATTCCAGGGCGCGATAATGCCGACGACGCCTACCGGCTCACGGGTGACATCAACATCCACGCCCGGGCGCACTGAAGCCAGTTTGTCGCCGCGTATGCGCAAGGCTTCCTGGGCGAAGAATTTGAAGATAGCGGCTGCCCGGCCAACCTCACCTATCGCTTCTGGCAGGGTCTTGCCTTCTTCACGTGCCAGTAGGCTGCCGAGCTCGGCTTTGCGCTCATTGATTTCTGTGCCTATCTTATCAAGCGCATCTGCCCTTTGCTGCACGCCAGAATTACGCCAGCCTTCTGCAGCTTCACGCGCAGCGGCAATTGCCAGTTCTACCTGTTCATTACCTGCACTGGCGTACTCGCCAACTACCTCACTCAAATCAGAGGGGCTGTGAGTGACAGTTACGTTTGCGCCGTCATGCCAGCTACCATTGATATACAGTTGTTTCATTTTATTCTTCCTTGTTTTTCAGTCTTATTATTCAACATTACCCGGCGTACCACTCAGGACAGCAAGAGTTGATGTTTTTGTCGGGAAAACCGGTTGTCTCAGCCCCGGCGCATCCCAGCCAAACATGAACTGACAGGCCGCACCGCAAATACGCCCCTGGCATGCGCCCATACCTGCCCTGGTCATCAGCTTTGCGGTACGCCAGTCGTCATGTTCTCGCAATTGCCTGGCACTGACATCTTCACAGCGACATACCAGGGTGTCTGACTTGCATAACTTGCGCAGGCTGTCGTCTGTGGCAAAACTCTGCTTGAGTAAATCAGCAAATTGCCTTGCATGAGTGCGGCGCGCAAGATCATCTTGCTCAGCGGCCTGCCCAATTGCAGCCAGACCGGCAATGTGCCCTTCTGCCAAAGCCTTGTCAACACCGCCTATACCGCAAGCCTCGCCTGCCACCCATACATCGGCACGCGTACTGGCCTGATTAGCATCGACAACGATGCTGCCATCCCTGATCTGGCACCCCAACAGGGTACCGATTTCCAGATTGGGTAACAAACCAAAACCACAGGCCAGTAAATCACAGCTCAAGTCAATTTTTTTGTCACCATGTTGCAGGCTGATGCCCAGCAGGCGTTGCTCACCATGCGCCTTGAGCACCCTGGCATCATGGCGGTAATGTACAAATTTAAGCTGCCAGAACAATTTCAGTGCCTGCAACAACTTTCCGCGGTGCGATTTGAGCAAGGCCCAGAAAAATTGACGTAAATTTTTACTGTTTTTTGTTTCTATGATACTGACGACCTGGCCGCCAGCACGTATGACTGTCTCCGCTACTGCCAGCAGCAAGGGGCCACTACCGGCAACAGCGACGCGCTTGCCTTCCACTGGCATACCGCCCTTGATCAAGGCTTGCAAGCCACCGGCACCAGTAACGCCAGGCAAAGTCCAGCCGGGGAAAGGCAAGAGCAACTCACGGGCACCGCTACAGATAATCAGTTTGTTCCATTTTATTTTTTGGGCACCATCTGAAGTTTCGAGCAAAAATTCCTTGTCAGAAATAGCAGCAACAATACGCACACCATAGACCATGTGCACATTCAGGCAATTTGCCAAAGCACGCCACAAGTCATGCGCACGCTCGTCTCTCCATGAAGCAGGACCACCGCGCCAGATTTGTCCGCCAGGTGCCTGATTTTCATCAATAACGGTGATGATGGACGACTGGTTGGCTGCAGCCAGTGCCGCTGCCAGGCCTGCAGGGCCGGCACCTATGATAAGAATGTCCGTGGAAAACGGTAAAATCGCCGATACCATCGTCAAACTCCCAGGCCAGTGGTTTCAGTATTGATCACCATGCCCGAGCGACAGTATTCCTGGCAAGCCAGTTTATGCGACTGACCATTGATACGCACCCGACACTCCTGACATACGCCCATGCCGCATACGGCAAACCGCGGCTGACCAGAAACCGACTGACGTGTTTGCATATTGTCATACCGCATCAGGGCCGCAGCCACAGTCATGTTCGTTGTCGCCTCAAAGGGAGAGCCGTTAATCCAGATTTTTGCAATTATTTTTGTGTCCGGGCCGTGCTCACGCATATTTCAACTCCCGCACAGGAAAAAAACGTTCCGGCGAATAATGCTGATAATCTATTTCCCCTGCCCGCCCGGCAATCTGGTCTGCCAGCATTTTTGCTGTCGCCATGGCCGTCGTCACACCCAGCCCTTCATGCCCTGCTGCCAGCCAGAGGCCTGGCAGTTCAGGATGAGGCCCGATAATGGGATGACCGTCGGGCGATGCCGGACGCATGCCTGCCCAGGCGCGTATGATTTGCATGTCGGCCAGGCAAGGTAGCAGCTTTATGGCTGACTGCAAGACTGCTCCCAGCGCCTTGGGGTCCAGGTTGTTGTTGGTTTGCCCATCCTGTCTGCAAGAACCGATCAACCATTGCCCGTTGCTGCGCGGCTGCACATTGGCAGCCACGGCCAGTGCATCTGCAGTAACTGCAGCCTGACCATAATTCATACTGACAATTTGATGTGAAAGACGACCGGGATAGCGATCTGTAATCGCCAGATGGCCTTTGCGGCCAAACACGGCAATTTCAGGCAAGAGCTTGGCTACTTCGAGCCCGGCAGCAACAATAATGATATCGGCATTGAGCTTGCTACCATCCTCAAAAGTCAATTGCCTTGCTCCAAGCTGCACAACACGCTTGCGCAAGATCAGGTCGCCACCTCGTTTGACCAAAAGCTGGGCCATGAAATGTGCCAGTTTGGGTGGATACACCACACTGTCGCCAAATACCCTGACACCACCAGCAAGGCCGAGGCGCAAAGCCGGTTCCAGTTTCTGGACTTGCTCACCAGTCAATGCTTCAGCACGCCATAGCCGTGCATTCAAGCCTTGTGCCCTGTGATGCGCCTCCACCAGTTGATCTTCGTTCTCTGCCACCCACAAGGTGCCGCACTGGCTGACTTCTCCTGTACCAGGAAATTCAGTAAAGAAGTCTTTCCACATGCGCAAAGAAAGCAGGCACAGGTCCAGCTCTTGCTCAGTTTCATCCAGGGCAACCAGATGCCCCATCCCCACTGCGGTCACGCCGCAGCCGGGGGAAGCGGCCTCAATCAAACTGACCTGATAGCCCTCTTCCTGCATCTTCAAGGCGCAGGTGGTGCCGACTATACCGGCACCAATGACACACACTGTCGTATTCATAGGCATGCCCCCTGCACCTTCACACTGACCACATTAAATAAAAAAATCAGTTAAATGTTGGCAAAACCGGGCGATTAGCCAGGGAAGCGCTGACCACTTGCTCTACACGGGTACGCAGAGCACCTTCCAGCGGCAGACGTGGCGCACGTACGCGATCATTGGAATCGATGGCTAATGCTTCTACCAGTTTGATGTTTTGTACCAGGTAAGTAGAGACATCCAGGTCCAGCAAAGGACGGAACCAGCGGTAGATTTCCAGGGCTTCGTTATAGCGGCCAGCCTTGATGAGGCGGTAAATAGCGACCGTCTCATGCGGGAAAGCCACAACCAGACCAGCTACCCAGCCTGTTGCACCTGCAGTCAACGCCTCAAAAGCCAGGTTATCTACGCCAGTGAACAAGTCATAACGGCTACCCAGGCGGTTGATGATTTCTGTAGTGCGGCGGATATCATCAGAAGATTCTTTTACTGCGACAAAACGGGCATCGTCCGCAAGTTCTTCCAGCATGTCTATTGTCACATCAACGCGATAGGCCAGACGGTTGGAATAAATCATGACTGGCAAATCACCGGCAGCGGCGATGCTGCGCAGAGTTGCTACGGTTTCACGATGATTAGTGTGATAGATGGTGCTAGGCACAACCATCAAGCCATCAGCGCCAGCTTTGGCGGCTTTTTCTGCCAGGGCACAGGCATCACGTGTTGCTGCCTCGGCGACAGTCAAAATGGCAGGCTTGTTGCCTGTCACTTCTTTCGTCAATTTCAGCACATCAATACGCTCGGCATGGGATAACAAAGGGCCTTCGCCCAGAGAACCGCAAGCGATCAGACCATCACAACCGGCATCCATCAAATAACGGAAACAGCGCTCCATTTCCTTGAAGTCCAGCGTATCGTCCTGGTTGAATTTTGTTGTAACTGCGGGAATGACGCCTTGCCACATGATATTTGCCTTGTCTCCGGATAAAACCGGTCAATTTTTAATAACCAATCAAAAAACCTGAAGCTGACAAATCGCGAAGAAATCGATCACAGTAAATATAAGCTATTTGCAAACTTATTTCACGCGCTGCCAGATTCGAACATGACTAAGTGTAAGCCTGCAAAGAGGCCCAGTCTTGATGTTTGTATGCATTTTGAAAGACGAAATCGGCACAGTCGATTGTTACTGTGTGACAAGAGGGACGGACAAGGATAATTCACTCATTCTTGTCCATCAGACAAAACTTGGAGACTACGGAAAAGAATCAAGCAAAGTTCAGGCAAGTGAGGACAGAAAAAAAGCACCCGCGAGGGCGATACCCACACCAGCAAAACGTGGCAATTTGCCAGTGAGCATTTTTTGCGTAATATTGCTGGCAAACCAGCCCGCAGCATGAATCAGGGCCGTCGCCAGTACGAAACCTGTACCATACAACACCGCAGATTCATTAGCTGGCATTTCCTGACCGTGTGCATAGCCATGCGCCATTGCAAATATGGACACCAAAGCCACGCCTGCACTTACAGGCAATTTGACCGCAAAGCTGATCAACAAGCCGAGAACCAGCACTGAGACGGCGATACCATGTTCCACGCCTGGCAAGGCTATGCCTGCCAAAGCCAGCGCACCGCCAACGACCATCATCAAGGGGAAACTGGCTGGTATCAACCAGGCACGCCCATGTTTTTGTTGCGCCGCCCAGATACCTATTGCCAGCATGGCCAGCAAATGGTCGAACCCGGTAAATGGATGGAGAAAACCATCCTGCAGGGCATTCATGGAATGCAGCACACTGTCATGCGCCATAGCTGGCAATGAAATCATGGCACTGTCCAAGGCTGCGACCACATACAGGCAACGCAATTTATTAAGTTTCATATTTAACTCCAAATCCAGATTGAAAATTAGTTTTTAACTTCGTCCAGCATGCCTTGCTGACGAATGAAGCTGACCACTGCCTCCAGCCCATCACCGGTACGCAGATTGGTAAATACAAAGGGGCGTTCGCCACGCATGCGCTTGGCGTCTTGTGCCATGATGTCGAGATTGGCACCTACATGTGGTGCCAGGTCGGTTTTATTGATGATCAGCAGATCAGAGCGGGTAATGCCTGGCCCGCCCTTGCGCGGGATTTTTTCGCCACCGGCTACATCGATGACATAGATGGTCAGGTCTGAGAGTTCAGGGCTGAAGGTGGCTGCCAAATTGTCACCGCCAGATTCCACCAGGATCAAATCAAGGTCAGGAAAATCTGCGCTCATGCGGGCTATGGCTTCCAGGTTGATGGAGGCATCTTCACGTATGGCGGTGTGCGGGCAACCGCCTGTTTCCACACCCATCAAACGCTCGGCAGGCAAGGCATCTGCACGCAGCAGGATTTCCATGTCTTCCTTGGTGTAGATGTCATTGGTGATAACGGCCATTTCATAATGATCTCGCATGCTTTTGCATAGCATTTCACAGAGTGCAGTTTTACCGGAGCCGACCGGGCCGCCTATGCCCACGCGCAGAGGATTTGGTTCTGGTGAGCTTAAATTTGGGGTATTCATTTATTCGTTTCCTGTTTCTAATTTTTATGATCTATACAAACGGCTGTATTGCACCTCATGCTGCATGGACAACAAAGACAAACCTGGTGCCCAGTTCGATAATTGATCGTCTTCCAGTTCTTGCGCTAGCCTGGCGGCTTTTTCCAGTTCAGGTCGCAGCGAAAGTAGTAAACGCTGCCCGGACACCTGGCCCAGAGGGATGGATTTAACCCCCACCAGCACCTGGTTTTCTGCCCATGAAAACAGCATGCCCAGCAATACCGATTCTGGCGGCACCTGCAAGGCAACTGCAGCCGCAGCCATGGCCGTGGGCAAAGGCAATTCATGTTGAGCCAGCAAAATCGCCAGTAGCTCAGCATCGGCAATCTTCAGGTCGTTAACCAGTTTGCCCAGCGAATAACCCATCTGTATGCTCTCTGCCCGAAATTCTGCGGTATCCCGCGCGGCAATGAACAAGCTGGTCCAGTGCGATACGGCGACCAGATCTCTACTCTCAAAAGCCTGCAACAAGCGCCACAGTACCGGTGCTTCAAAACGGGCCACCACTTCATGCAGGCAATTGATAATCCATTCCCTGGCTGTGGCTTCGTTGCGCACCAGACCTTTTTCTATCGCTGCTTCCATCCCTTGCGAATAACTATAGGCACCGATGGGCAGAGACGGACTAGCCAATTGCAGGAGATGGAGTAAGGCCGCAGACTGCATGCTCAAGCCTTGCTGTCTGAAGGACGATGTATGCGCTGGCGCAAAGGTATCGGTGCGAGTGGATTATGCGGATGCCCGTCATCGCCACCATGATGATGTCCACCACCATAAGCACCTGATTCCGGCTCAAAACTGGCCTGCTCTTCGGTGACTACCGCGCCCAACCCTTGCAGCATTTCCTTCAGCACCGGGTCTTTGCGTATGCGCAAAAAACCGTCCCCGACCTGTGCCTGGGTATGCCGGTTACCCAGGTGGAAGGCACAACGCAATAAATTAAAGGCGGTATCACATTCCACCTTATAGGTTGGCTCAGCAGCGGCAATGACTTCAATCACGCGGCCATCATTGCCCAGCATCAGGTCGCCATGGCGCATGACTGTACCGCGCACGGTGAACACGGCCACATCTTCACCGCTGGCAAGGGTGGCACGCAAACGGCTTTTTTCGCGCAACTCATACGGCAAAACCAGTTGCCCGGCGATGCTGTCAGCAGTCTCTATCTTTGTTTGTAATGTCAGCATTGTTTAAAATAAAAAATAACGTTGGGCCATGGGTAGGATTTTTGCCGGTTCACACACCAGCAATTCACCATTGGCACGGACTTCATAGGTTTCGGAATCAACTTCCATTTTTGGCGTCAGGCTATTGTGTATCATGTCCTTCTTGCGAATCTGACGGGTATTCTTGACAGCGATCAGGGTCTTGCTCAGCTTCAGTTGCTCTGCCAGACCGGCATCCAACCCCGCCTGAGAGACAAAGGTGAACGACTTTTTCAAGCCCCCACCAAAGGCACCAAACATCATGCGGTAATGCACGGGCTGTGGCGTTGGTATCGATGCATTCGGGTCACCCATCTGGGCAGCGGCGATCATGCCACCCTTGATGATCATCGATGGTTTCACACCAAAGAAAGCTGGCTTCCACAAGACGATGTCAGCAATCTTGCCTACTTCCAGCGAGCCTACTGCATGGGCAATACCATGGGTCAGCGCCGGGTTGATCGTATATTTGGCGATATAGCGTTTGACACGGAAATTATCGTGGCGTGCATTGTCTTCCGCCAGCGAGCCACGCTGTTGCTTCATCTTGTCTGCCGTTTGCCAGGTGCGCATGATGACTTCACCTACACGGCCCATGGCCTGGGAATCGGAAGACATCATCGAGATGGCACCAATATCATGCAAAATATCTTCCGCAGCAATGGTTTCGCGCCGTATGCGTGATTCGGCAAAGGCAATGTCTTCGGCAATTGCAGGATCAAGGTGGTGACAGACCATGAGCATGTCGAGATGCTCGTCCAGGGTATTGACGGTGTAAGGCCGGGTAGGATTGGTGGAGGATGGCAACACATTCGCCTCACCGACTGCCGCAATAATATCCGGCGCATGGCCACCGCCCGCACCTTCGGTATGGAAGGTGTGGATAGTCCTATCCTTGAATGCCGCCAGGGTGTGCTCCAGAAAGCCGCCTTCGTTCAGCGTGTCACTGTGGATGGCAACCTGCACATCCATATTGTCAGCCACGGTCAGGCAATTGTCGATGGCTTGTGGCGTCGTGCCCCAGTCTTCATGCAGTTTCAGGCCTATGGCACCGGCCCTGACCTGTTCTTCCAATGGCAAAGGCAGGCTGACATTACCCTTGCCCATAAAGCCCAGGTTCATGGGAAACGCATCTGCCGCCATCAACATGGAATGCATATGCCAGGGGCCTGGCGTACAGGTAGTGGCTGCCGTTCCGGTCGCCGGGCCAGTGCCACCGCCCAGCATGGTAGTGACGCCACTCATCAACGCTTCTTCAATCTGCTGCGGGCAAATAAAATGGATGTGTGAATCGATGCCGCCAGCGGTCACAATCTTGCCTTCACCGGCAATGATCTCGGTTGCGCCACCAATGGCCATGTCAACGCCAGACTGTATGTCTGGGTTACCCGCCTTGCCTATGCAGGCAATCAAACCATTTTTAATGCCGATGTCTGCCTTGACGATACCCCAGTGATCAATGATGACAGCATTGGTGATGACGGTATCCATGACTTCTGCATGCGGCCTTTGCGACTGGCCCATGCCATCGCGTATCACCTTGCCACCACCAAATTTCACCTCTTCGCCATAAATAGCAAAGTCTTTCTCGATTTCTATGAACAGACCAGTATCTGCCAGGCGGATACGATCACCCGTGGTTGGCCCAAACATTTCAGCATAAGCATGACGTGAAATTTTCATAGCGCCCCCATGACTTTACCGCTGAAACCATAGACTTTCCGGTCACCTGCCAGGGCCACCAGTTCTATGCTGCGTTGCTGCCCAGGTTCAAAGCGGATGGCCGTGCCAGCGGCAATATTGAGACGCATGCCATAAGCAAGCTGGCGCTCAAATTGCAGGGCAGGATTGGTTTCATAAAAATGAAAATGTGAGCCCACCTGTATCGGCCTGTCGCCACTATTTGCCACAGTAATGCTGACAACGGCACGGCCTACATTCAGTTCTATGTCCCCATCCTCTATCAGGGTTTCGCCTGGTATCATGGTTTTCTCCTAAGGAATGGGGTGATGGACGGTAACCAGCTTGCTGCCATCCGGAAAAGTCGCTTCTACCTGGATATCAGGAATCATTTCCGGCACGCCTTCCATGACATCGGCACGACTGAGTATTTGCGTGCCTTCCGACATCAGTTCTGCCACCGTGCGGCCATCGCGCGCACCTTCCATGATGGCGGCAGTGATCAGGGCAACTGCTTCCGGGTAATTCAGCTTCAGGCCACGCGCCTTGCGTCTTTCTGCCAGCAAGGCAGCGGTAAATATCAGTAACTTATCTTTTTCTCTGGGTGTTAGATCCATATCTTCTTTCGCTTATTGTCTGTGCTATCACCAAACTTATTATTTATCGCCATTTGCAAAATAACAAGCAAGTCCACATTTAGTGGCAGGTCATCCCACTAAAAACATTATAAAAAGCAACACAGCAAGTTTTGAACCAAGGGTAAATAGCCTGGATTACCGGAATGCGCACCAAAAAAATGCAAACTATCACCAAATTAGTGCATTTCAAATAAATGCAGATAGCGCGAAAATATTTGGAACTTTTGATGCCACTGAGAGTAATACCTTAAAACAACCTACAAATAAACGTGGATAACCAAGAGACAGATTCCAGCTTGCTGACACAAATGCGCGACGGTGATGTTGCCGCATTTCAACGTCTGTACCAGCGCCATCAGGGGCCTATTTATCGCTACGCCCTGATGCGATGTGGCCAGACAGCGCTGGCGGCTGACGTAGTGCAGGATGTTTTCATGGGTTTGCTGAGCAAGTCTTACCGTTATGACGCAGGCCTGGGCAGTTTGCAAAATTTTCTGTTTGGCGTAGCAAGGAATCTATTGTTGAAACAAGATCAGGCAGAACGTCGCCACCAGTCATTACCAGGTTATAGCGACGAAGATGGGGAAGAAGTCTTGATGAGTGAAACAACAGAACCGGCGGACGTCATCTTCCATCAGCAAATGACTGAGCATGTGCGGCAAGCAGTCTCGGTATTGCGCCCTCATTATCGTGACGTGATTATTTTGTATGAATTGCAGGAACTGTCGTACGCAGAGATAGCCGTGATTTGCGACATAGATATAGGAACAGTGCGCTCACGCCTGTCAAGGGCGCGGGCCGCGATATTGCAATACAGCGAAAGACTGGGCTGGCGACCAGATGCAGCGGCAAAAACCGGAACACAGAGATGAAAGACCCTATGAATACCCCACAGGACGCCAGCAATACAGATGCAGTGCTGGACCAGCAGTTTAGTCTTTTGCGCAAAGATTTGCAGGAGCTGAATACGCCAACGGCTATAGAGCAGACTTTATTGCAAGCTTTCGGCAAGCAACAGGCCAAGGATAAAAAGCAGGCACGCAGCAGACGTTTGCGCCCGTGGCTGGCAGGTTTGCTGACGCTGAGTGGCAGCTTTGGTCTGGTCATGCTGACAGTCATGTTGCCTGCATCGCAGCATCAATTGACGCCGGACAGCAGCGCAGTTTCAAACTCGGAACTGCCTCCCTTTGTCGCCCTGGTGCCGATGGAACGTCTGGAAGAAGGTACACCGCACATGATGGAAACTGAAGTGCCAGCTGCGTGGCTGGCCAGTTTGGGCATGCCTGTTAGTCCAGAAATTGCTGGGGAAACGGTGCGGGCACAGATGCTGGTGGATGAGGAAGGCTCACCTTTGGCCATGCGCCTGCTCAAAAATTAATGTGCATCTGATTAAGCAAAATTTTTAATTTCGACATTGTTTTTTTATTTCAACTACCTTTCACCATGAATAAGAAGGAAACATCATGACTATCAAACTTCCAATATTGGTCCTTTTGAGTTATTCATGGACTGTGGTACAAGCAAATGTCATCAACGACAGTCCGGCACCAGTTGCGCCAGAAGAAAAACAAACACGCCTGCAACTTGAAGTCCATCGCGTTACTCCGCTTGCCCCCATGCCACCTGCTCCACCGATGCCACCTTTAGCACCTATGCCTCCAATGCCTCCAATGCCTCCAATTCCTGTCATGCCAACCATGCCGGCAGTTGTAGCATTGGCCGACTTACCCGAGGCTGGCACCATTAACAAAACTATCTCAGATGCAATGAGTGCAGCAAGAAATGCTAGCGATGCCATGAACGCTGTTTTCTCAGGCATGCAGGACATGCATATCTCCAACACGATTAAAAATGCGGCATACAGCGCAGAAATCATTACCGAAAAAACACAGACTTTAGCTGACGGCAATCAGATCAGCAATAAAACTTCCAGTTCGGTCTATAGAGACAACGCTGGCCGCACTCGCTATGAAGTACGCGACAGCAAAGGGAACTTGTCGCAAATTCTCATCACTGATCCGGTGGAGAACTCACGGTACATCGTCATCCCTGAAAGAAAGACCGTCACCAAAGTGATGCTGGCCAAAACACCAGACGGGAAAGTCATCGCCCCAAAAGAGAAACAGGAAGGAAATACAGGCCGGATTTATCTACAAACGAATGATGATGAAATCATTATCAAGACATTGAAAAAGAAAACTGATGATAAATCTGAAGGCAACAAAGAAGCACGAGAAGAAATCAAGGTCATTAATGCAAAATCTGCCAGCTATGTACCAGGACCTCATACTGCTTACATTAGTGCAACCGACAATCTGATTAACATCATAAAAACCTCGCCCCTCCCGACTGCGTTCATGGACACTCGCTGGAGTAACAAAACAAGCACTAAAGATATGGGCACAAAAGAATTCGATGGCGTTCGTGCAGAAGGGAAAATGCGTTCTTATCAAATCCCTGCCGGAGAGATCGGCAATAAAAATCCGATTACTGTCAGTTCTGAAGCCTGGTACTCCCCCGACTTGCAATTAACCGTTCTTATCAAGCAAAGTGATCCTCGCACCGGTGAATGGAGCTATCGTCTGAACAACCTGAAACGTACGGAGCCAGCCGCCAATCTGTTTACTGTTCCGGAAGGATACACCGTAAGAAACGTCAACCTGGCACAAAAAATCGTTATTGAAAAACGCGAAGAAAAGAAACCCTGATCCCTCTGGCCAGCCGGGCCGTTTTGCAGGGCTTGTGAGTGGACAGGGCCAGGATTCCCGACCTGCCCTGCCACTCTTTTTTAAAGTTGCTTGCCAATATTACCGGGATTGGTTATAGTTTTTCCATGCACGCAATTCCCCATCCCCTGCTGAGCAAGAACTTATGCGCAATTAATGCCGCATCTGCTGTCGTGCGCACGATTGCGCTGCCTGCTGCTTCCATCTGCGACATTTCCATTATTCGAATTATTCCGGGTCGTTAAGCTACGGCGTATGCCGGTGCCTGGCGGCCCTTCAGCTCATCCTATTTTGATGTCTTGAGCGCTATTGCTGTCGCTTATTATTGTCACTTATTGTTGTGACCATCGCGCTCACGCCTTCTCCGATTTTTTCTGCTGATTTCTATTCTGGAGTTTTTATGTCCCATGTCGCCACAGACAGGCCTTTGCACGCCCCTGCGTCCTTATCATCCGCCTTATTGAGGCCAGGTTTTCCTTATCCTTCGCTGGCAGATATCCGCAAGACTGCTGCCAGTTTATCCCAACAGGTTTTGCATACCCCTGTCTGGCACTGGCAAACCGGGTCTGCCCTGGACAAGCTGGAGCCTGATACTGAAGTCTGGCTAAAGCTGGAGTTATTCCAAAAAACCGGGACTTTCAAATTGCGTGGGGCGTTGAATTGCATATCTGCGCTGGATGCAGATGCGCGTGAGCGTGGCGTGGTCGCTGTCAGCGCAGGCAATCATGCGATGGCGGTTGCCTATGCAGCCAAGCTGGCGGGCGTGTCTTGCAAAGTGGTGTTGCCACGGCATGCCAGCCCTACCCGCATCAAGGCTTGTCGGCAGGATGGTGCAGAAGTAATACTGGAAGCGGACATGCATAAGGCTTTCGCGCTCGGACAGCGTATTATGGAAGAAGAGCAGCGCACCATGATCCATCCTTATGATGGACCGTTGACTGCACTTGGCACTGCAACAGTGGGGCTGGAACTGATGCAGCAGGTGGTGCAACTCGATGCTGTGATCGTGCCTATCGGTGGTGGCGGTCTATGTGGCGGCATTGCTTCTGCAGTCAAACAACTGGCACCACATTGCGCCGTCTATGGCGTTGAACCCTATGGCGCAGATGCCATGTACCGCAGTTTCCAGTCTGGCCAGCCTGAGAAGTTAAAGGAGGTCGACAGCATAGCTGACAGCCTGTGCGCACCGTATGCTATGGATTACAGTTTCAGGGTATGCCAGCGTTTTGTAGATGAGATTGTCAGGGTCAGCGATGATGAAATCTGTACAGCGATGTCGGATTTATATCATGACGTCAAACTGGTGGCTGAACCTGCGGCAGCGGTTGCCACGGCAGGCTTGTTTGGCCCTTTACGTCAAAGGCTTGCTGGCAAACGGGTAGCGGTGATTGTCTGCGGTTCAAATGTCGATCCTGCCAGATATGCAGAATTGCTTGCCAGGGCAGTATCATCAGCTCATGGGCTGGCTGCCTGATCTGAGAATCTGCACTACAGTTGGAAAGCAGCTGCTCAGTTTGCAACAGGCATCACACGCATGATATGCAAAGCCTTGCAATGCCATACAATAGGGGTTCAATCGGGCATAAACATATACGGATTTTACATTTACCGTTCCATGCCTGTTCACAACATGATTACTCATGATTACTAACGGAATTGCATATGCAACAAGGCTGGCTGGCAGATTTTTTTCGTCAAAACGATAGTTTGATGGTGTTTGTCAACGTCTTGCTGCAGCAACTGGGCTTGCCTGTGCCTGCAGTGCCGACCATGATGTTCAATGCCAGCCAGGCCACGCAGTCCGGGCAATTGCTGGTGTTGTTGATAGCAGCGGTGGGCGCTTCGCTGATTGCTGATCTGATCTGGTATCAGGCAGGCAAGAAATTTGGCTATAGCGTACTGAAGTTTTTATGCAAGATGTCGATCAACCCTGGGTCTTGCGTGAACCAGACAGAAGCACGTTTCCTGCGCTGGGGTGTATGGTCGCTGGTGGTGGGTAAATTTATTCCCGGCTTTTCTACCGTGGCACCACCGGTAGCTGGTGCTTTGGGTATGCCGCGTACGTCTTTCATGCTGGCTTCTGCCACAGGTGCCGCTTTATGGGCAGGCTTGGCTTTGCTGGCTGGTTTTGCGCTGCAGGCACAAATTGAAGCTGGCCTGGTATTTTTGTCGGCACAGGGCATACGTATTGCTGTCATTTTCATCGCCCTGGTATTGAGCTGGCTGGTCTGGAAATTCTGGCAAAAGAAACGCTTTGAAAAGCTGGCGTCCATACCTCACTTTAGTGCGACTGAAATGTCAGATACGCTGAAAACCAGTGCCCTGCCCCATATCATCGATTTGCGCAGCCCAGCGCTGATTGCAGAAACCGGCACCATACCCCATGCCATGGTCAGCGAGGTCAAGCAGGTTGGCAATGCGGCTAAGCACTGGTCACAGAATGAAATGATCATCACCATCTGCGCCTGCCCTGGTGATGCAGGCGCAGTACATGCAGCGCATACCCTGAGGCAGCTAGGCTTTAAGGATGTCAGGCCATTTTCAGGTGGTTTTGATGCCTGGCAGGAATTGTCTGCCCAGCACCCGCATTTGCTGGTCAAAGCCTGAGCAAATCATACCTTTTGCAACATGGCTTGCAGTTCCTTGACCAGATGATCAAAGGTAGTCCGGTAACGCTGGCTGGACCGTAAATCTTCATGCATGACTACCCAGACAGGAAAGTCGATTTGAAACTCATCTGCCAGTACGCGCTGCAAGTGAGTTTGCTGCCTGGCTAAGCCAAGCTGGCAAATGCCTATGCCATAACCCTGGCGTATGGCGGAAAACTGCACCAGATCACTATCCGCGCGCAAGGCAAAGGCTGCACGCTGTATCTGCGGATAACGTTTTTGCAAAGCCCTGATATAGGGAAACTCCCGGTCAAAACCTATCAGACTATGGTCTTTCAACGCGTCCATGTCAGCTGGCATGCCGTGACGTGTCAGATAATCTGCATGGGCAAAAAATCCCAGACTGATCATCCCCGCACGGCGCGCGATCAATGCATCCTGCAAGGGCTCGGTATTGCGTATGGCAATGTCCGCATCGCGCTTGAGCAAATCCTGGGTGTGGTTGGATATCTGTAATTCTATGCTCAGTTCAGGATAGCCTTGCCGCAAGCCCGCCAGTATGCCTGGCAATATCTCTACCCCCATGACTTCTGATGCGGTAACGCGTACCGTACCTCTTACCTCATTCGCTTCTGCCGACACGCTACGCAGCAAGGCGCTTTCGGTTGACCGCAAGCTTTCTGCATAAGGTTTCATGGCCAGCGCGGCAATGGTGGGCGACAGGCCAGACTGATTGCGCACAAACAAACTCGTACCCAAGGCCTGTTCAAGAGCCTCGATATGCCGCCCTACGGTAGGTTGGGTCAAGCCAAGGGAACGGGCAGCGCCTGATAGCGAACCTTCTTCCAGCACGGCCAGGGCAGTACGGTAGTAGTCCCAGTGGATATTCTTGTCATCCATACAGAAATGTATATCACCTATGCAGTTTTAGAGAATTGTATATAGCTTGGCAGAGATACACAATGGCTACATCAACCAAACATTAAGGAGTAACAAAATGAATCAGCAAACATCCAGCAACATCCAAAACAACACTCAAGTCAATAAGCAAGCCCTAGTATTGGGTGCAACTGGTGGCGTAGGCGGTGAAGTGGCACGCTTGCTGATGCAGCGCGGCTGGCAGGTCACTACCCTGCACCGCAATCCCGATCAGGTGAAGGACAAAACTGCGGCACATATCTGGATGAAGGGGGATGTCATGGTGCAGGATGATGTAGTGCAGGCTGCGGCCGGGAAATCTGTCATCGTCCACGCTGTCAATCCGCCTGGCTATCGTGACTGGGAAAAACTGGTACTGCCTATGATAGACAATACGATCGCAGCAGCCCAGGCCAGCGGCGCACGCATACTGCTGCCTGGCACGGTTTATAACTACGGCCCCGATGCCTTCCCGCTGATCGCAGAAAACGCGTCGCAATTCCCCATCACCAAGAAAGGGAAAATCCGGGTAGAGCTGGAACACCGTTTGCGCCTGGCTGCCAGCAAGGGTATCAAATCCCTCATCGTCAGGGCTGGTGATTTCTTTGGTCCCAAGGCAGGCAACAACTGGTTTTCACAAGGTCTGGTCACACCGGGCAAGCCAGTAAGTGTCGTGCGTTACCCTGGCAGTGCTGGCGTTGGCCATCAATGGGCGTATTTGCCTGACGTAGCAGAAACCATAGTGCGCTTGCTGGAGCGTGAAAACGAACTGGGTAATTTTGCCCGCTTCCATATGGAAGGCCATTGGGATCATGATGGCAAGCAAATGGTCGCCGCAATTGGCCGCGTCACTGCCCAACCGACATTGAAGGCAAGCTGGTTCCCATGGCCTGTGTTCGCTCTTCTGGCACCTTTCCAACAGACTTTGAAGGAAATGCTGGAGATGCGTTACCTGTGGCGTACAGAAGTCAAAATGTCGAACCAGGCTTTGGTAGATTTTTTAGGAGAAGAACCACGCACACCGCTGGATGTGGCAGTGCGTTCCAGCCTGGCAGGCCTGGGTTGCATCAAGCGTAATGCAGGCTATGAATCAAGTGTTCCAGATGCGCGGAATTTTGGCATCACACCCAATCACGACAGGGCGTAAATGCTGCCACACCAACTGCATCCAAAGCCGGGCAACTTCACTGGAGTTGCCCAGGTAGCGCGCAACAATGACAGACTTCATTTGCGTGAAGCCACACATGGTGTCCGCTTCACGCTCAGACAACAAGGCCGATGTTTGTTCACGCAAAGCCTGTAATTGTTCGCCAGACAGCATGGCACCAGAAGCCAGCACCATCGCCGACACTGATTTGCCATTCAAACCCAAAGGACTTTGCATGGCAGGGCTGCCACCTTGCAAACTACCCTGTTCATGCCAGATCATCTTGTCTTCACGATAAATACTGCAATGCTGTTTGATCCGGCCACTGTTATAGGTTTCGCCAGAGGCAGTGCGGCCAAAGCAAAAAATATCAGCCGCAATCAGCCTCGCATCTGCCGCCAGGTATATGGTCTGGTGCAAATCGACACAGGCATCGTCAAAAAAGATGGTTTCTTGCGGCAGCCATTCCAGCCTGGCACCCGCATCAAGTTTTAGATTGATATGTTGTGCGGATATATAGCCATTACTGCGATACCATTTCGCCGCGCCTGGTGTCGTTATCAGTGCATGCGTGTCAGCAGCCAACTTCACATCGACCTTTAACTGGTCGCCACCGACTACCCCACCTGGAGGGTGAATGATGATGGCATGGCACACCTCATCCCCTTCAGGATACAAAGGCTTTTGCACACGGAGGGGGCCATTGTGTTTGCGCTCCGTCAGGCGCGTGACATCACCATCCTTGCTAAAGCCCAGTTGCAGGCTGGCTTGCCAGTGTGATTTTGTGGCACTTGAAGGTAATGCCGGACTGCAGACATCCATATTCAGCTAGCGATAGGTAAAGACTGCACTATACCGCCAGATGCCGCTTGACGTCATCACCATCCATCAACTCCTGACCACCATAGGCAACCACTTCACCGCGCGACAGCACGACAAAATGATCTGCCAGTTCACGGGCGAAATCGAAATACTGCTCGCACAGCAAAATACCTATATCGCCCCGCTCACGCAGCAAACGGATGACGCGACCGATGTCCTTGATGATAGAAGGCTGTATGCCTTCAGTAGGTTCATCGAGGATGATGAGTTTGGGCTCAGCCAGCAAGGCGCGGGCAATGGCAAGCTGCTGCTGCTGGCCGCCAGATAAATCACCACCACGCCTGTGCAACATTTCTTTCAATACAGGGAACAACTGATAAACCTCATCCTTGATTTTGCCTGCCTTGCGTGCAGGCAGGCTAGCCATGCCCATGAGCAGGTTTTCTTCTACGGTAAGGCGTGCAAAAATCTCGCGGCCTTGCGGCACATAAGCTATCCCAGCCCTGGCCCTGTCATGCGGTGAGAGTTTGTTGATGTCGCGGCCTTCAAAACTGACCGTACCTTCAGTAACAGGCAAAACACCCATCAGGCATTTCAGCAAGCTGGTCTTGCCGACACCATTACGGCCCAGCAAGGCCATGCATTCACCTTTTTTCAGTGACAGTGAAATGCCACGCAAGGTGTGGCTGGAACCGTAATGCTGGTGTAGTTGTTTGACTTCAAGCATGTTTGGCTTTCATTAGCGTCCCAGATAAACTTCAATCACGCGTTCATCAGCCTGCACTTGCGTCATCGTGCCCTCGGCAAGGACAGATCCCTCATGCAATACCGTGACTTTGCCCTGTTGCGCAATTTCAGTAACGAAACCCATATCATGTTCGACCACCATGATCGAATGCTTGCCACGCAGTTCATTGAGTAATTCAGCAGTGCGCGCGGTCTCCGCATCCGACATGCCAGCTACCGGTTCATCGAGCAGGATTAATTGCGGTTCCTGTATCAGCAACATGCCTATCTCTAGCCACTGCTTTTGACCATGTGACAGCAGGCCCGCCTGTCTTTGCTCTTGCCCGTCCAGACGTATCAATTGCAGGATGGCGGCGATCTTGTCTTTTTGTTCGCTGTTCAAGCGGGCAAACAGGGTGGTCTTGACACGTTTGTCCATTTTCATGGCCAGCTCAAGATTCTCAAATACGCTATGCTGCTCAAATACTGTTGGTCGCTGGAACTTGCGACCTATACCAGCATGGGCAATGTCCACTTCGCTCATGCGTGTCAGGTCCATGGTCTGGCCAAAGAATGCAGTGCCGGATGTGGGCCGTGTTTTACCGGTGATCACATCCATCATCGTGGTTTTGCCAGCGCCATTGGGCCCGATGATGCAACGCAATTCGCCCACCGAAATATCCAGGTTCAGATTATTGATGGCCTTGAAACCGTCAAATGAAACGACGATGTCTTCCAGATAGAGGATAGCGCCGTGGGTGGTATCCACTCCTTCCTGTTTGATACGGCCATAAGACACGCCCTGGTCACCGGTAGCACTCTCGTACTGCTGCCCTGGCCGCAAGACGCCACTCATCATATAAGAAGTCATGCAGGCTCCCGCTGTTTTTTGAATTTGCTCACCAGGCCCAATACGCCTTGTTGCATGAACAAGGTCACCAATATGAACAGCAAGCCCAATGCATACAACCATAGGTCGGGAAAGGCCGCGGTGAACCAGCTCTTCAGACCATTGACAGTGAATGCACCTATGATAGGCCCCAGCAGAGTGCCGCGTCCACCGACTGCAGCCCAAATCACCATTTCTATGGAATTGGCCGGAGACATTTCAGACGGATTGATGATACCCACCTGTGGCACATACAGGGCACCAGCAATACCGCAGAGTATGGCAGACAGCGTCCAGACAAACAGCTTGAACCACAGTGGGTTGTAACCGATGAACATCAACCGCGATTCAGAATCACGCACAGCCTGCAGCACGCGCCCTAACTTGGAAGTGACTATCCAGCGGCACAGGAACAAAGCTGACAACAAGATCAGCAAGGTGATCAGATACAGCGCTGCCTTGGTGCCAGGTGCTGTGATGGTAAAACCCAGAATACGCTTGAAGTCGGTAAAGCCGTTATTGCCGCCAAAGCCCGTGTTATTACGGAAAAACAGCAGCATGAAGGCAAACGTCATGGCCTGGGTGATGATGGAGAAATACACACCCTTGATGCGGGAACGGAAGGCAAAAAAACCAAAGATAAAAGCCAGCACCCCAGGCACCAGCACCACCAGTGCCATGCAATACCAAAAGCTGTCTGTCATGGACCAATACCAAGGATAGGTTTTCCAGTCCAGGAAAACCATGAAGTCTGGCAGATTGCTTTGATAGACACCGTCCCGGCCAATCGCACGCATCAGATACATGCCATGTGCATAGGCACCCAGTGCAAAGAATACTCCATGTCCCAAAGACAGAATCCCGGTATAACCCCAGACCAGATCCAGCGCCAGCGCAGCCAAGGCATAACACATGAACTTGCCAACCAGAGCTATCGTATAACTGGAAATATGCAAGGCATGACCAGCAGGAAAACTCAGATTAAGAATGGGTAGCAATACAGCTATCACCGCACACACCAATATGCCAGTCCATGCAGGCCTGGAAAACAGCCCCTTTGCTGTAGCAAACGTTGCAGTTGTAGTCATAGTCGCACTCATTCCACACTCCTGCCTTTGAGCGCAAACAAGCCTTGCGGTCTGCGTTGTATGAAAATGATGATGAATACCAGGATGACGATCTTGGCCATGACGGCACCCGCCACTGGCTCCAGGAATTTATTCACTTCGCCCAGGCCAAAAGCCGCAATCACGGTACCCGCCAACTGCCCTACCCCACCCAGCACCACGACCATGAAAGAATCGACGATATAGTTTTGCCCCAGGTCAGGACCGACATTACCTAGTTGCGACAAGGCCACACCACCCAGACCTGCAATGCCCGAGCCCAGTCCAAAAGTCAGCATGTCTATCTTGCCAGTTGCCACACCTACGCAATCAGCCATGCGGCGATTCTGTGTCACAGCACGCACGAACAAACCTAGACGTGTCTTGTTCAGGATCAGCCAGACAGCCAGCACGACGAACAAGGCAAAGAAGATGATGATGATGCGGTTATAAGACAACACCAGCGAACCCAGCACAGTTATACCGCCTGACATCCAGGAAGGATTGGCGACCTCGACATTTTGCGCACCAAAAATCGAGCGTACTGCCTGCATCAGTATCAGGCTGATACCCCAGGTGCATAACAGGGTCTCCAGTGGGCGACCATATAACCAGCGTATGACCGTTCTTTCCAGCAAAATACCCACGGTGGCAGAGACCAGAAAGGCGGCAGGCAGCGCCATCAATAAATAGGCATCCACAGCACCCGGCATGAATTTACGGAACAGCATCTGGCAGACATAGGTGGTGTATGCGCCTATCATCAGCAATTCGCCATGCGCCATATTGATGATGCCCATCAAGCCAAAGGTGATTGCGAGACCCAGTGCAGCAAGCAGCAGCACGCTACCCAGCGATACTCCATAGAACAGATTGCCTACAAATTCCATGCGTGCCAGGCGACCATCAATGGCATTCAGAGTATTGGCGGCCTCCAGGCGTATGCTGGCATCGGCTTCGTTGTAACTGCCATCGGGATTTTGTGCCAGCATCTTTTGCAGCACAGGTTTTAAATTGGGATTGGGGCTGTCCAGCAAAGCCTTGACTGCTGCCTTGCGCACCACCGGATCACTGGCCTGCAAATTGGCGGTGGCAATCAGCATTTGCAGACGGGACTTGATTTCGCTATCGTTTTCTTTCAGATAGGCTTTGTTCAGCAAGGGCAATTGTTCTGGCGTTGCTTCTTTTTCCAGTGCCGTGGCGGCGACGAGGCGGGTATTCTTGTCCGGTGAAAATAATCTCAGGCCTGACAGCGCACTATCCAGCGCGGCACGCAGGCGATTATTGATGGTGATCGCCTCGGCATCATCCGGCAGTTTTTGTATCTTCCCTGTACTAAGGTCTTTTGCCTGTTCACCATCGACCAGATAGACGACGACGTCCCTGACAAACAATTGTTCATTTTTGAGTGCAGTCAATATTTCCACAGCCTCTTCATTACCCAAGGCTGCAATGGCATTGACGGCGGTAATACGTGCATCAGAATCTTCACCCGCCAGCACCTGCAAAAGCTTGCCATCGATAGCCGCATGCGCTGTCAGACTGAACACGAACAAGACTATGCTCGCGCAGATTTTACGAAATATCATAAGCAACCAGGTCAGGGATGGGAAATCCGGAACAGCACTCAGGGCAATTGATGTGAAAGCCCTGAGTGTCTGCATCAATCCTTAAACACTTCTTGAATTACAGTTTCTGCTTGCCTTCATTGCCCGGGATGAAAGGGCTCCATGGTTGCGCACGGATAGGTGTCTTGGTTTTGTAGACCACGCTGAACTGACCATCAGCCTTGATCTCGCCTATCATGACTGGCTTGTGCAAGTGATGATTGGTTTTATCCATCGTCAATTCAAAACCAGATGGCGCCTTGAAAGTCTGCCCGCCCATGGCAGCAATGACTTTGTCGGTATCTGTAGATTTGGCTTTTTCAACTGCCTGCTTCCACATATACATGCCTACATAAGTCGCTTCCATAGGATCATTGGTCACCACTGTTGCTGCATTAGGCAGTTTTTTGGCGACTGCATAGTCTTTCCATTTCTTGATGAACTCAGTATTCACCGGGTTTTTCACAGACTGGAAGTAATTCCAGGCGGCCAGGTGGCCGACCAGTGGCTTGGTATCTACACCGCGCAATTCTTCTTCACCGACTGAGAATGCGACGACAGGTACATCCGTGGCCTTCAAGCCCGCATTGCCGAGTTCTTTATAGAATGGAACGTTGGAATCACCATTGATGGTGGAGATAACCGCAGTCTTGCCACCAGCCGCAAATTTCTTGATGTTGGCTACAATGGTCTGGTAATCAGAGTGACCAAATGGGGTATACACTTCATCGATGTCAGTATCCTTGACACCCTTGCTATGCAAGAAGGCGCGCAGGATTTTGTTGGTGGTGCGTGGATACACATAATCAGTACCCAGCAAGACAAAGCGCTTGGCACCACCGCCCTCTTTCGACATCAGGTATTCAGTGGCTGGAATAGCTTGCTGGTTAGGTGCCGCGCCTGTGTAGAAAACATTTTTCTCCAGCTCTTCACCTTCATACTGTACCGGGTAAAACAGCAAGCTATTAAGTTCCTTGAAAACGGGCAATACTGATTTACGCGATACCGAAGTCCAGCAACCAAACACCACTGAGACTTTGTCTTGCGATACCAGTTGGCGGGCTTTCTCTGCAAACAGCGGCCAGTTGGAGGCCGGATCTACGATCACTGCTTCCAGCTTTTTACCCATGACACCGCCCTTGGCATTGATTTCATCTATCGTCATCAGGGCCACATCTTTTAATGATGTCTCCGAGATTGCCATAGTGCCAGACAGGGAATGCAGAATGCCGACCTTGATGGTATCGGCGGCCTGTGCCTGCGTGAGCCAGCCAGAAGCGGCCAGGGTCATTGCGGCGACAGCAGTTGCTTTCAAAACAGTACGACGTGACATGTTTTCTCCTGATAGTGTTGAGGTCATGAAAAGAAAAACCGAACTTCCATCAGGATAGATAGCAGATAACGTGCCAGCTGATAAAAACAAAAACTGCACTCAGATTTCTCTTGCTGAGCACTAATATGGCAAACGAAGGAGAATGCCTTGCAAGCCGGAACAGTGAAGAGCTCGGTTTACTAACTAAGTCGGTGCGCGATCACAGCAAAAACATGAGAAAAATGCCTGACAATAAGGCAATTCTACTTTTCAGTGCATGTATGCGCTGAAACTGTGCAAAACCGGTGCTTTTCTCGGAAACATGAGAAGCGCGAAAAATGTGCTATTTCAGCCAGCTGCTCCAGTTTCAGAGAAGAGTCCAGGTGCTGGTCTATATAATCAATAATACGATCCAGGCGTCTTGCGTATTAAGCCTGATAGACAAGAACAGAGACATGGACATGAGCATGCTCATTGACCTGGGCATCAATTTGAGATTGGGATGTAAGGAGCGCTTTCATGCTTAATATTATGCATCAAAGCAGCTTTTCCTCACGAGCTTCAATTTTTGAGATGAACTGTAGAATATCTTTTGCAACTTCATCTGCTTTCGTTTGTAGCAAAAAATGGGGCGCATCGTATCTATATGTTTCCATGTCATGCAATTGCCTGCTGATGTCAGCATGGGCGGATGCAGGTACCAAGCTGTCTCTGCTAGATTGCAGATAAATTACCGGCACTTTGATGAGCTTGAGTTTTTCCCTGACATCACAACACAGTACAGCGTGTAGCCTTGCCTTTAAGCTCGACGGTTTGACTTGCGCCAAAGCATAGACCAGTTGCCTGCTTAATTCTTTACTGGAAAATCGACCCAACAGCACGTGACTGACTACACTCAAAGGTGCCAGCCTGGTTGGCAAATAAGGCAGAGCATACCTGGACGCCGCCAGTAAAGGATAAGGGTTGCTGGCAAAAGTCGCGCAAAGTATTAAGGAATCTCTGATTAAGTCCCCGAGCAATGATTCAGAAACGGTAATATAAGCTTATTTTCCATTGAATCATAAATACCATGAGACAGACAACATTTGCCGAAGGTGGCTTTGAACGCTATGCC